>DATHTS010000066.1:0-2738 GCA_035462935.1 Pyrinomonadaceae bacterium | reverse complement strand
GAAACCGATCAGTTTCTCGTTCTAAAAACCGAAGCCGAACTTGCCGGTCTGCCGCAATCGGTGCGCGACGCGGCGGCGCAAATCGCGGAATCGAAAAATCTGAAAGGCGCGTGGGTGATCGCCAACACGCGCTCGTCGGTTGATCCGTTTCTGACTTATTCCGACCGGCGCGATTTGCGCGAGAAGGTTTGGAAAATGTTCGTCAACCGCGGCGACAACGGCGATAAAAACGACAACAACGCTCTGATAACCGAAATCCTTCAGCTTCGCGCCGAACGCGCCAAACTGCTCGGCTATCCGACACACGCGCACTGGCGTTTGGAAAACGCGATGGCGAAAACGCCGGAACGCGCGATGGAATTAATGGAAGCCGTCTGGACGCCGGCGGTCGCCCGCGTAAAGGAAGAAGTCGCCGATATGCAGGCTTTGGCTGATAAGGAAGGCGCGAAAATTACCATCGAGCCTTGGGACTACCGCTATTACATGGAAAAGGTTCGTAAAGAACGTTACGATTTGGACCAAAACGAAGTCAAGCCTTACTTACAGCTCGAAAAACTGCGCGAAGGAATGTTCTGGGTGGCAGGCGAGCTTTTCAATTTTTCTTTCACGCCTGTAACAAATGTTCCGGTTTATCACCCGGATGTCCGCGTCTGGGAAGTAAAGGACAAAACCAGCGGCAAACACATCGGACTTTGGTATTTCGACCCGTATGCCCGCGAAGGCAAACGCTCCGGCGCCTGGATGAACGCATATCGAAGTCAGGAAAGGATGGACAAGGAAATCACGACTATCGTTTCCAATAATTCAAATTTCGTAAAAGGAAAGCCCGGCGAGCCGGTTTTGATTTCTTGGGACGACGCCGTGACGCTCTTTCACGAATTCGGACACGCGCTGCACGGTTTAAGCTCGAATGTAACTTATCCATCGCTGGCGGGAACGGCGGTCGCCCGCGATTACGTCGAATTCCCGTCGCAGCTTCTCGAACACTGGCTTTCCACGCCGGAAGTTTTGCAGAAATTCGCCCTGCATTACGAAACCGAAAAACCGATTCCGCAATCTCTGGTTGATAAAATCAAAAGGGCTTCGACCTTCAATCAAGGATTTGCGACGGTCGAATACCTGTCGAGCGCGTTAGTTGATATGAAACTGCATCTGGCAGGCTCGCAAAAGATTGACGCGGATAAGTTCGAGCGCGAAACTCTCGCACAGTTAGGAATGCCCCGAGAAATCGTTATGCGCCACCGCACGCCGCAGTTCGGGCACGTTTTTTCTTCCGACGGATATTCAGCCGGATATTACAGCTATCTCTGGTCTGACGTTTTGACCGCCGACGCTTTCGGCGCGTTTACCGAAGGAAAAGGCGCATACGACAGGGAAGTGGCAAAGCGTTTGATAAAACACATCTTCTCGGTCGGCAACACAATTGATCCGGCAGAAGCTTACCGCCAGTTTCGCGGGCGCGATCCGCAGATCGAGGCGCTGATGAAAAAACGCGGCTTTCCCGTCGGCGGCGCGAAAAAGGCTAACGACGGAAAAACTAATAAAAACTAGAACGATTCAAGATCGAATATACGGGAAAGCGTTTTGAGTCCCGCCTTCAGGCGGCAAATGCTGAAGAAGAAAGCCTGCTAAAGCAGGGACTCAAAACGCTTGAATTTCCCTTACCCTAATTCCAAAACCGCTATAGGGTATAGGAGAAAAATTCAGATTATCAATGGTTTCATTGACCGTTACCACCTGCGGGGCAAATTGCCTGCCCTTGGCGCTGACCTCAAAAACATATGTGTAGCCGGTTTCTACCGCCTCAAATTGGAAAAATCCTCGCTCGTTTGTTTGTCTCGTTCTGGTTTGTCCTTGCGCGTCTATGAACGACACGGTCGCTCTAGCTGCGGTTCGACTTCTGCCATTAAATAAATTCTCGGTTTTTCCCTCCAATAAAATCACTCTTCCTGAAACGGAAACGGTTGCCGATGTCGGAGACAGTGAAATCTCCGTCGGCGGAAACTCTGAATTTGTTAATTCATTTCCTTGCACATCTCCGACAAATCTCTGCGCTTGCGAGCTGTCAAAGCTCAGAGTGGTCGAGCCTATGCCGATTAATGTGAAATCTACTAACAGTAACTTTTGCTGTCCCGTTCCAAACGTTTGATTAACAGGAGCATTGATCGTGAATCCGAGTCTTCCGTTTGCCGTATCAGAAGTGTTGGCAAAGAAAGATGTTCCCAAAGGAGCGCCGCTTCCCAATCGAATGTTGGTCGGATTCGATAGTTTTGTTTGATCGAAGCGAAGAGTTCCCCCAACCGATGCCGCCAGAGTTGCAACCGAAGCACCAGTATCCAGACGAATAGCGACAGTCAAAGTTGTAGCGGTCAAAGATTCTCTAACCGCTCTAACTTCGTAAACAGCTTGAACTGCTTCAGCCGTTTCTGAAGAATCGTCGTAGTTTTCCTTTTCATCAGCCATTTCGCCCGGCGGACTGACAGGCGCAGATGACGGACCTCCGGCTGGCGGCGGCGCTCCGTCCAGACCTACGGCATAACGCTGTGCCTGCGTGACATCGCCGGTATTTATCGCTCCGTTTCCTAAAAGCAGAGTCGTTCCGTCCTGTGAAAGGCGAGGGGCTGTATCGGCTCGTTGAAATTCATTCGATTGAAGAGGCTGGTCAAGCCCGACGGCAAATCGCTGTATCTGAGTAATGTCGCCGGAATTGACAAACCCATTACCGTTTCCGTCTGGTC
>DATHTS010000065.1:0-2380 GCA_035462935.1 Pyrinomonadaceae bacterium | reverse complement strand
CGCAGATTGTCGCCGAAGTTATTACGCAGGATGAGTTTACGCACGATGTAATTGTGCCGTATAAAAATCTGTTTTTGGTTTATGATTCAACTTGACTCGGTGCGATAACGACAGTTGCCGTTTGGGATTTTCAGCCGAGTGCCGACAAACTTTTGCAGTTTCGTTTAGAAAGTGGTTGGAAGCCGACGCCTTCGAGTTTAAAATACGGCGATGAAGTTTTAGGACACGCAAGCTATGTTGCAAATTCGTGAAACTTAGACAGCAAAAATAATATGGAAGAAATACAAAATCGCCCGCGTTTCACAATGACGAAAGACGAGCGGAAACAAATAGAAGTCGAAGAAAGTCTTGAAAATCTCTCGCGCTATCTCGACGGGCTTTTTCGCATACCGGGAACAGGCTGGCGTTTCGGTTTGGATTCGATAATCGGGCTTGTTCCGAATGTCGGAGACACGCTCACATCGCTGGCTTCTTTTTACATTCTGGTTGCAGGCGTTCGTTACGGTGTGCCGAAAATAACTCTGCTCAGGATGGCTCTTAATATCGGGATTGATTATGTCGTCGGCTCGATTCCGTTTATCGGCGACGCTTTCGATTTTTTCTGGAAATCGAATCAGAAAAATATGGATTTGATCCGCGAACGAGCGACCGGAAAGGATAAAGGCAAAACGAGCGATTACATTTTTGTTTTCCTGATAATTTTGGTTTTGATTATTTTGCTGATCGGTTCAATTCTGGCGAGCTTGTATATTCTGGCGATGTTTTTCAGCGGAATTTGGGATTGGCTTAACTTTTAAAATATTGCCCGCGAAATACGCGAAAAACACGAAAAAGAAATGTTAATTGTAAATCGTTAATGGTTAATTGTTTGATAACCAACAGAAACAATTAACAATTTACAATTAACCATTAACAAATTTATTTTCGAATCTTTCGCGTCTTTCGCGGGCAAATTCTTTTTCAAATTAAGCGCTTGCTTCCATAGCTTGCGCCGGAAACATTTTTTCCAGCGCCGTTGTTAAAACTCCGATGCCGAATTCGCCTGCCGCGCGGGTTTTCAATTTTCCTTCCGCGTCGAATAAATAATAAACCGGTACCCAGCCTTGTTCATTCAGGAAAGCTTTTTTCAGATTGTGCTTGTTATCAACCGCGCAAACATCGTCAATGCGGTGTTCCTGAATCGTCGCTTTAACCTTTTCCAAATCCGTATCGGCTTCGTAGCGCGGCATATGAATCGCTACTGTTTTCAAGCCTTTGTCTTTATATTTCGCTTTTAATTCCTGCAATTTGGGCATATTTTCCTTGCAGATTCCGCAGCTCGTCGCCCAAAAATAAACGAGCGTCGGCGCTCCCTTTACATAATCGTCGGCTGTATCCTGCAATGCGTTCAGCCAGTCGGTCGCGCCTTCAAACGAAGGAATCGTATCTCCTATTTTCATCGGCATAATGTTTTTTACTCCGTAAAATGATTTTGGATTTTAGATTTTGGATTTTGGATTAAAATCGAATGGTTCGATTCGCTCTTCAATCCAAAATCTAAAATCGCAAATCCAAAATTAAACCTTCAGGTTTTCCTGACCCGGTTCCCAATCAGCCGCGCACAAACCGCCGGTTTGCAAGCCTTGCAGAACGCGCAGAGTTTCGTCAACCGAGCGTCCGAGATTCAAATCGTGAACGACCGAATATCGCAAAATGCCTTCCGGGTCAATGATGAAAAGACCGCGCAGAGCGATGTTTTCATCTTTAACCAAGATGTTGTATTTGCGAGCCAATCTGCCGCCGGTGTCCGAAGCGAGCGGGTATTGCAAGCCTTCGATTCCGTTCTGATCGCGCGGCGTTTTCAGCCAGGCGCGGTGCGAATGAACCGAGTCGGTCGAGATGCCCAGAACTTCAGCGCCGATGCCGTTGAGTTCTTCGATGCGATCCGAAAAAGCGGTCAGTTCCGTCGGACAGACGAATGTAAAATCGAGCGGATAGAAAACCTGGATCAGCCATTTGCCCTTGTAATCGGAAAGCTTGACGTTTTCGCTCAAAGTTTCCATATTCCTGGTCGAAGGCATATTAAAATCCGGTGCCGGTTGCCCGACTCTTGCTATAGTTACTTCTTGAACTTTTTCCTTAGCAGTTGCTGCTGCTGTTGTCATAAAAAAAATTACTCCTTGTATATTATTAAAATTATTTATTGCAGTCAGGACAAAGCCCACGCAAAGTAAATTCGAGAGATTCGGGTTTAAACTTAGAATGCTCTGCCGCCGCTCGCACAAGCTCTGCGGGCAAATCCAGCTCAATATCAACCAATTTCCCGCAATCCGTGCAGAAAGCATGATCGTGCCGCGTCGTCTTCCGATCAAACCGATTCGCGCCGCTCGCAAAACTGATT
>DATHTS010000064.1:0-8418 GCA_035462935.1 Pyrinomonadaceae bacterium | reverse complement strand
AATCAACGCGCGTGAAGTTGCAGGCGGAAAAGCGACGATTTCCACGCAGGTATCACATTTTGCCGGAAATCAAGCGGCTCCTTCCGTTCCTTCAAACGTTCGCGTCGCTCCCGACAGCCCGCGAAGCTTGAAAATTAGCTGGGACGCCGTTAATGGCGCGGTTGCCTATCAGGTATTGAAACGTAAAGACGGCTTTGAAAATCGCCGCCAGCCGAACGGCAAGCGCGAATTTATTGACGGCGACCAATCAACCACCGGTTTCCGCCACGTCGCTTTTGTCGCCGGAAATCAGCTTTTCTATGAAGACAAAGGCGCTGTTCACGAAGTTTTTGCGCCCGAAGGCTTGAATAATCTTTTCGATCATTCTTACGTCGTTCGCGCCATCGGCGTCAATTCGACGGGACAGCTCGGTTTTTCGGATTTGAGCGGAAGCTCGAAAGCCACGCAGGTTGAACAAGACCTGACGACTCAGATTGATTACGCCCTCTCGAATATCACTTTCAGCAACGGCGTGATGTCGTGGGATAACAAGTTAATCAATGCCCGCGGCGCTTTCAGCACGGATAAAACCGTCTACGGTCCGATTAAATTTGAAGTCAAAAATATCTCGAACCCGACGGTTACGGTAAAAAATGCCGACGCCAACGGTAATACTTTCATCTACAACCAGACTTTGCCCTTCGGAGCGACATCGAGCGCCAAACGAGTCGAATTTAATGATCCGCTGGCTCAGATGTTTACTTTCGACGCCAAGATCACGGGCTTTGCCTTCGCCGGCTCGACAACCGGAAGCGGCTCGCAAACCGGCGACGGTTCGAGCGATCCGCCCGTAACTGAATATTCGATTTTCACCGAAACGCTAACCGGAAAACTTTTGGCGGGCGAAGTAACCGGAACCACCGGCGAACCCGGTGTAACTTACGGCGATCCCGCTTTTAGGGGAATCACTTGGGAAGATATCGAGGTAACGACCAAATCCGACTCCTTTTTCCTCGAAGCGAGGTTGAGTTCGCCTACTTCGGTTGATCTTGACTTTGAATTGAGAACGACGGACGGTCAAATTCTCGACGATTCCGCTGAATTTACCGCCAACGAATATGTTTCGTCAGCCGTTCAGCCGAATACGACTTACATCCTTCGGGTCAAAGGCTACGCCAACGGTCCGACCGATTTCCAAATCATCGCCAACCAATTCTTACCGTTTGGCTCGCCGAACGCGAATGCGGCAAGCGGCAGCGGCGGTTCAACGACAGGCGGAGGAACAACGGGCGTGATTTCAAGATTGGTAAGATTCACCGTCAATCCGTTGACCAAGAAGGTAACGGCTCAAATCCTCAAGTAAACTGATAATCCAATTACTGTTGATGGGCGGAAACCCCGGGTTTCCGCCCATTTTTTACGGTTTCTCAAGAATGCCTCAAGAATCTAAAAACCTTATAAAACAAGCCTCAAGCATTTTTCAAGGTTCAGCCGCTAAATTAAAAACATAAGCCGGCGGGTTTCTTTCAGAATTGATTTTTAATCTTTCCCAGCAGAATCAGATGAAAGCGCAGGCGAATAAATTACAAAACAGGAGAAGGAAAAATGAAAAGAATTAAATTAAACAAAAAATCGAAAAATTTATTTGCCGTAATGATCGCTTTAACAATTTTCGGAGCGGTAATAGTGTCATTGTTTTCCGATTTTTCGCAGTCAGTAAGCGCCGGATCTGGCATCGCCAAATCGGTTATCGTCCAATTAAAGGGTGATCCCGGCGCTGTCTGGAAGGCAAGACAGCTAAAATCGGGAAACCCGGTTTCGGACGAACAGCTTCAAGCCTATCGAAATTCGCTAACGGCGAAGCAAAACGAGTTTCTTCAAGAATTGAAATCTCGCGGCGTCAGTTACGAGATTGACGGAGCTGATATAAAGGATTTTTCAGGCGTTACGCAGATGCGCGCCGATTATCGTTTTAATCTGGTTTTAAATGGAATCACTTTGAAAGTTCCGGCTTCAGCGATCAGCGTCATCGAATCAATGCCGCAGGTCAAAAGCGTCAAGCCGAATAATTATCTGAGAATTACTCTCGATAAAAGCGTTCCTTATATCAAAGCCCCGCAAGTTTACGGGCAATTTCCCGAACTAACGCCTTTTGACAATTTCCGCGAAGGCTACGAAGGGCAAGGCATCAACGTCGCGGTTCTCGACACCGGTATCGAATGGCAGCATCCGATGTTCGGCAGCGACCCGACTCCTCCGCGTCTAGGCATTGCGCCGCCGACGGCGTTAGCCAATTCCAACCAGAAAGTTATTTATTATATGTCCTTTACCGGCGGTTTGATTGACGATTTCGGACATGGCTCGGCGGCGGCTTCCAACATTGCGGGCTATCTGGCAATGGCTCCCGGCGGGGACGGTCTTCCGGGAACTGGCGATGATGTGCGCGTTCACGGCGTTGCGCCGCAGGCGAAATTAATGGGCTATAAAGTCTGCACCGGAACGGGAAGCTGCGTGAATGCTTCGACGATTATGGCAATTGAGGACGCGGTTTCGCCCTTTACTTTGACGATGCAGCCGAAACCTGTCGCGCACGTTATCAATCTGAGTCTCGGCGGCGCGGGCAGTCCCGATTCCGACTCGGCGGTTGCGGCAAGCAACGCCGCTCTGCTCGGCACAACCGTTGTGGCTTCGGCTGGAAATTCGGGTCCGGGCGAATCAACCATCGGAGCGCCTTCCGCCGGAACGCATGTTATTTCGGTTGCGGCAACGACGCATCCGGGCGCGGCAAATGCAAACTGGTCGGTTGATGTTCTCAAAGCCGACGCGATTCCGCAAGCGACGGTTGGCGCGGTAACTCCGGCGAAAAACCTTCCGACGCAGGACGGTTTCAATCGCATCAAGCTCTATCCGATGGTTGGAACACCTAATCCGCCTGCCGGTTCAATTGCTCAGCGTTACGCTTTGGTAAATATGTTCGCCATCAATTCTACCTATCCGGCTAGCGTCAAAGGGCGCATTGCATTGATCAAAGATTCCGGCTGGGTTTCGGCGACATTCTTCGATATTTGCAACAGCGCGTCTTTAAACGGCGCGGTCGGAGCAATTCTGATTTCGACAACCACCAACCCGACCGCGGTGAACGGACCGATTCCATGCGCCATTATTACTCCGGAGGAGGGCGAAATTCTGGTTGATGCCCTTTCTTCGACCGACGACAACGCGGTTGACCCGCCAAACGGCGCTCTCTCCGAACTGCCGATTAGAATGAATCCGACTTTGACCGATGTATTTGTCGGTGAAACGGCGAGTTTCAGCTCGCGGGGTCCGGTTCAAGGCTTAGGACAGGTCAAACCCGATGTTACCGCGCCGGGCGTGGCAGTTATCAGCGCGACGGTTCGCGTAGGCGGCGCTCAAACAAACGGCGGAACAATGTTTGACCCGACCGGATACATTCCGGCAAGCGGAACCAGCTTCTCTGCTCCGCACGTATCGGGTATGGTCGCGCTCGTCAAACAGGCGCATTTAGATTGGTCGCCGGATATGATTCGCACCGCGCTTATCAATACTTCGACCAACTTGCGCCGAAGCGACGGCTCGGCGAAAAATGACGGCAGTTCAGCGGATTCTATAAACGATCAGGGCGGCGGCTTGGTTGACGTTCCGGCGGCTATCAACACGAAAGCTCTGATGGGTGTCGCAGGCGACGGCATCATCGTGCCGGGAATCCTGGGCAGCCATTCGTTCGGCGAAAAACCGGTTTTGAATAACCGCATCAACAACACCTACAGCGTCAACGTAACAATCCGCGACGTTTCAGGTCAGGGCGGAACATACAATCTTTCGACCGTGAACAACCGCTCGACCGACATCAACGGCGTTTCGACATCAGTCAGCCAATCGAGTATCAGTGTTCCGGCGGGCGGAAGCGCGACGTTTACCGCTTCGATTTCGATTGACGGAAACGTCGTCCGCTCGACCGACATCCAGCAATTTCAATGGTATGTCGTCGCCGAATCGGGCGGCAAGAAATTGAGAATGCCGATGTATCTGCAAGCCACGCCGAGTCTGCCGGGCGACGCGGTCGGCTCCTCTGTAACTAATACTTACACGGGTACGGTTCTGGCTAGCGACGCCGGCGTCCAACGTGATAATGAAGTTTACCTGCTCAAAGACGCAACTTATGTTGATGTTGAAGTCCCCGTTGATGCTTCAACCTTGAAACTCGACGCTACCTTGAAGTGGGACATCGCAGTTGCAGAAGGCGGAAATGGCATTCCTGATCTTGATTTCCTGCTCTTTGATCCGAACGGCAACGAAATCGGAAATTCAGGCAACGGTGATAAGCACGAACGAATTCAGGCAAACACCACGATTCCCGGAACTTATATTTACCGCGTTTACGGCTGGGCAAACGGTCCTACCGATTTCACAGTCGAAAGCACCGAGCTTCGCGGCGGCTCCGCGCCCGCAGTTCAGCCTTTCGCGGCTGATTTTACTTCCGGCGATGAAAGGTTCGATTTCGATGGAAACTACAATTTAACGTGGCAGCCGCGCGGAAGCGTCGAAGGCTACGAAATCGAGGAATCAACCGATGGTACGAACTGGACGGTTGTCGGCGGTGTCGGCGGCAATACGACCAGCGTCGCTTTTGAAAACGTCGCCGACGGAAAACGCAGCTACCGCGTTCGCGCCGTCACGCCCGGAAAGATCGGCAAATACGTGACCATTCCGAGCAATGTCGAAAGCATCACCGTTTCGCGCCGCGCGCCGGTTGACGCCACAGCTTCGATCAATCCGGTGAACAAATCAATCGTGTTCCCGGCAGGTTCGACGGAAATCGTCACCGCGCTCAAAAATCAATCGAGCGCGACTTTCTATCCGAACGTTCTCTTTGAAATCGTCTCGGTTGAATCCACCGGAAACAGTGTCAGCGTCGCCAACGCCGACAACGGCGGAAACGGTTTGAGCCAATCGGCTGTGTTTAATTATTCCGACAAATTCGGTGCCGACCTCGCGCCAAACGAGGAAAGCGAAACGCGGATGATTAAATTCAACAATCCGAACACCGTTATGTTTACCTACACGGTTCGTGTTGTCGCCCATGTTCCTACCGGATCGGGTACAACTTCCGGCACGTCGGGCGGTTCGACTTCCGGCGGAACAACCGGCGGAACTTCGACCAGCGGAACAACCACGACCGGAACGTCAGGCGGTTTGCTTAGCGGTGTGAAGTTTATTAAATTCACGGTTAACCCGCTGACCAAAACCGTTACTTCGCAAATTATTAAATAGTTTGTGAAATAAAAAAAAGAAAAAGTCAGCTGCTTCGGCGGCTGACTTTTTTTCTTTAATTTTTACAAATTTAGAAATTAAAATCCGGCGAGCAGCAAGTTTTTATCAAATCTTTCACCTGTTTCATATACGGATACATTACCGTATCTTCCTCGATAAACGGCACTTTTTCCCGTATCAGTTCATAAATGCGCCGCGTTCCTTTGCCTAATTTTTTATCGAAACCGAATTCCCGCTTGCGAAAATCAACGCCCTGCGCGGCGCAAAAAAGCTCAATCGCTAAAATTCTTTCGAGATTTTCGGCAATATCACGAACCTTCAAAACGGAAGTTACGCCCATCGAAACGTGGTCTTCGACATTTGCCGAACTCGGTATTGTGTCCGCGCTTGCGGGATGCGATAAAACTTTATTTTCATTGCAAAGCGCGGCTGCCGTGTATTGAACGAGCATAAAACCGGAATTCAAACCGCCGTTTTCCGTCAAAAATGCGGGCAAAACGTGAGCGTTTGAATTTTCGTCCGTAAGGCGCATTACTCGTCTTTCAGAAATGTTTCCGAGTTCCGTCAAGGCGATTGCCAGATAATCAAACGCCAGAGCGAGGGGCTCGCCGTGAAAATTTCCGCCGGAAATTACTTCTATTTTTTCAAGATTTTCATCGCAAAAAATCAAGGGATTATCTGTAACGGCATTTAGCTCGATATTTACAACCCATTCGGCGTAAGCAATCGCGTCGCGGCACGCGCCGTGAACCTGAGGCATACAGCGCAGAGTGTAAGCGTCCTGCACGTTTGTCGGATCGTAGCCGCGCACATACTCGCTTTCTTCTAAAATTTCACGCAGATTTTTAGCGCAAAGGATTTGACGCGGATGAGGGCGAAGACCGTGAATTTTTTCATCGAATGCCAAAGCTGTTCCGTGCAATGCCTCTAAGCTCAAACAACCCGCGACATCAATAATATCGGCAAGTTTCCGCGCCTTCCAGGTTTCCAAAAGCCCGACGGCAGTCATTATTGTCGTGCCGTTCGTCAAAGCCAAGCCTTCTTTAGCAGCTAATTTTACCGACTGTAAATTCGCTTTTTCCAGCGCTTCCTTTCCGCTCAAAATTTCCCCATTAAATTCCGCCTCGCCCAAACCGATCAAAGGCAAAGACATATGCGCCAGCGGCGCGAGATCGCCCGACGCGCCGAGACTCCCCTTTTCCGGGATGACGGGATGAACGCCGCGATTGAGGAATTCGATTAAAAGCTCGAGAGTTTCAACTCTGATGCCGGAAAATCCACGTGCCAGCGTATTGGCGCGAATCAGCATAATCGCCCGCGTCGTCGGAACGTCGAAAGGCTCGCCGACGCCGACGGCGTGGCTCATTACGATATTTTTCTGCAAATGTCCGGCTTCGTCGGGCGAAACGATTTTGTCTTTGAAAGCGCCGAAGCCGGTCGTGATTCCGTAGGCGATTTCCCCGCGTTCGAGCAGTTTCTGAACCGCTTCGGCGGCGCGGCTGACATTTTTTTGCGCTTTTTCAGATAGCGAAACTCGGGGATCATTCGGTTTTCCGAAAGAAACCGCAATTACCTGTTCAAAAGTTAAACTTTCGCCGTCTAAAATTATTTCTTCCATTTTTATTGGAGGATTTTCCCTTTTTTGAAAATATTTTTAATCAAATTTCCGCCGAATTCGTAAGCCAATTGCCGATAATCGTCCGTTTCCAAAATCAAAATATCGGCTTGTTTCCCGGTTTCGATTGACCCGACCTTCTCCTCCAAACCGACTGCAAAAGCCGCATTTATCGTTATCGCATTAAACGCTTCGACAGGCAAAAGCTTTTGATAACGGCAGGCAATCGCCATCGCCAGAGGTAAAGACGGGCAAGGTGCGGAGCCGGGATTGAAATCCGTCGAAACGGCAATCGCGCAGCCCGCATCAATCAATTTTCGCGCATCGGCAAATTCCGCGCTCCCGAAATTAAAATTCACCGTCGGCGTTATAACTCCGATGCAGTCGGAATTCGCCAGCAGCCTTATTTCATCTTCGGAAATCGCGTCCAAATGGTCAATCGAAGTCGCGCCGAGTTCAATCGCCATCCGCGCTCCGCCCAGATTCGTAAATTCGTCAACGTGAGCTTTCAAACCAAATCCAAAACTTTTCGCCGTTTCCAAAACCTTTCTCGATTGCTTTAAATCGAAGGCATTTTTTTCACAGAACACATCAACAAAGAATGGAAATCTGGAATCTGGAATCTGGAATCTGGAATTCACCGCCGGAAGCATTTCTTGGCAGATTAAATCAACGTAATCGCCGGAATTTCCTTTGTATTCGGGCGGAACAGCGTGGGCGGGAAGAAAAGTCGGAATCAAATCAATCGGATGAGTTTCATCTAATTCAAAAATTGCTTCCAGCATTTTTAATTCGGTTTCAGTATTCAAGCCGTAACCGGTTTTGATTTCGCAGGTAGTAACGCCTAAAGAAAGCATTTTGTCCAAGCGTCGGCGAGATTGCTCAACCAAATCCGCCAGACTCGCCTTGCGAGTCTGGCGCACGGTGGAAATAATTCCGCCGCCCGCTTCCAAAATTTCCAGATAATCCGCGCCTTTTATTTTCAGCTCAAACTCATCAAGCCGATTTCCCGCGTAAACAATATGCGTGTGGCATTCGACAAATCCGGGACAGACGACCTTTCCAACCGCATCAATTAATTCGCCCGCTTCAAAATCTTGTAAAATTTCTTCGGATTTTCCGATTCCCACAATTAAGCCGTTTTTTATCGCCAAACCGCCGTTTTCAATCAAGCCGACATCCAGCATTTCTCTTCCGCGCTTGGCTTTTCCGCCGGAAGAGCAGGTTAAAAGCTGTCCGGCATTAAAAATAATTAAATCCGCTTTCATCCGGCTCAAATCTTTACTAAATTTAATGGAAAATGCAAATTTAGGCAGACAATTTTTTGTCGGAGAGAGGGCGAGCCGCCGGTATTCCGACAAAATACGAGGGAAATCTTAAGTCCATTTTCCCCCATACAGAGTTTTATAAGGCTCGGAAATAAAATTTATATAATCATAATGAAGGCGCGTAATTTGTTTAATATGAAGCAAATCGTGAGCGAGCCACGAAGCGAGCAAATCTCCGGCGGATAAAGTAATTTGCGGAAGTTC
>DATHTS010000063.1:0-4348 GCA_035462935.1 Pyrinomonadaceae bacterium | reverse complement strand
GGAATTCCAACGCATCAATTCACGCTGGCTGCAACGCAGAGATTCGGCAGACGCTTATCGCTGAATTTCGATTTTCTCGCCGCGAGCAATTATCTCGCGCCGATTTTCAGCAATCAGACTTTTCAAAATTACATCTATCGTTTCAAAGGGGCGCGGCGCGGCGATTTCACCGCACGTTATGAAATTCCGGCTTACAAAGAAAAGCTAAATTTTGTCGTTTTTGGAACGATTGAAAACGTTTTCGATAATCAGTATTACGAAAACGGTTTTAGAACGGTGGGAAGAAATGGACGAATTGGTTTGGGATTGAGTTTCTGAAAATTCTTTCACAAGAAAAACGGCGGACATTGAAAAAATTGACATTGCAAGGAAACAGGAGTATAAAAACTCCTGTTTTATTTTATTAAGACTTTACAGAATTTCAATTGTTAAATTTAGACTCCGCATTTTAGACTTTTTTTGCGTGATTCTATCTTCAATTTCTTTCATTAAAATATGGCTAATGAAAAAAAAACTATTCGGAACTTCAAGTGGTTTGATTATAAAGTTATCGGAACAGTTCTGATAATAAAATTCTTAATTTTAGGCTTTGCTTATCAAAGCTATATGGTAGTAACGGACCAGCCGATCCAGGGAGCATACGAATTTTTAGGTATGTGGAAACGCTGGGATGCCGTTCACTATGTTAGTATTTCGGAACTTGGATATACGGCTGTCGGCGAACATAGGTTTATGATAGTCTTTTTTCCTTTTTATCCGCTTCTGATAGCCGCTTTTAGTGTAATTATCGGAGATAATTTAGTTAGCGCGTTTATCGTATCGGGATTGGCTTCAGTTGCGCTCGGGCTGGTTTTCCGCGAACTTGTTAAACTAGACTATTCGGAAAGAATAGCTCAGTTTGCGGTTTTTTTCTTATTTATTTTCCCGACGAGTTTTGTTTTACACATTCCTTACACGGAAAGCCTTTTTCTTGCCTTAACCGTCGGCTGTTTTTTAGCCGCTAGAAAAAGAAGCTGGATTCTTGCCGGGATATTAGGCGGTTTGGCTTGTTTGACGCGCATAAACGGATTGATTTTATTCCCGGCGCTCCTTTTTGAAGTCTGGAACGAATATGATGAGACGAAACAGTTCAATCGAAAGTGGTTTTGTCTGGCGATGATTCCGTTTGGCTTTACCGCCTATTTAGCTTTGAACTATTTTGTTACGGGTAATCCGACAATGTTTCTGGTCCATCAGCGCGAGCATTGGAATAAATATCTGGACGTTCCCTGGCACGGCATCTGGGAAGCCTTCAAATCAACAATTTATCGAAAACCGTCGGAATCAATAATGATCGGGTTTCAGGAATCGCTTTTCGTCCTCATCGGTTTGTTCGCAACAATTGCCGGGTGGCGACATCTGAGAGGCTCCTACCGCGTTTGGATGATTGCGAATTGGCTGCTTTTTGTCAGCACGTCTTTTATTTTAAGCGTTCCGCGATACACGCTGGTTTTATTCCCGCTTTTTATTTTAATGGCGGTTCAAGCCGTGCGAAATTGGTGGGCAAACGTCCTCTTTATTGTCTGGTCAATCTTGTTTCTTTCACTTTTTACCACTCAATTTATCAGAGGCTGGTGGGCGTTTTGAGATTTCCGTATTAAGGCAAGAATCGCCGGTTTCTAAAAATTCTTAATAAAAATCGGAATTTTAAAGAAAGATTGACATTGTAAAGAAACAGGAGTATAAAACTCCTGTTCAAGTTTATCAAGATTTTTCAATACTTTTCTTTCGTTTCGCTTAACGCGAGTAACGAAACATCGCCTCAGTGGTTTTTCCCTGTTTTTTATGTCGGCAAAACTTGGCGAATTCATCAAATAATCTTGATCGGTTCTACACCAGTCCGCTTGAATTAGGAGACAAACGAGTGAAACCAGATTCCTTAACGACACTAGATAAGTTAAACAAAAATTCAATTTTCAGTTTTAGACATCTGCATATCATCATTGTTTGTGCTTTTGTGCTTACGACATTTTTTCTGTACTCAAAAATATCCGAGAATATTCTTGCTCAAGAACAAAACTCGCAGAATAATGATCCGTTTTCCTGGGAAATCAAACCGGAAAATATCAGTCCTGAGTTTTTACAAAAGTGGGATTATAAGTTAAATGCTCCACACCAACAGGATGTTCAGGCGCAAAAGCAAGTGAGAGTTGTTTATCTTGCTCCGTCGGATAAAGCAATCCGAAATGATTATAAAGCCGCAGTTGCCGAAGCTATAAATCATTTGCAAGGTTTTTACAAGCAGGAATTAGATAATAATTATGCTTTTTCGCTTAACTCAACCGTTGTGGAAGCGTATCAAACAACGCATACGGCTTCCTGGTATTCGACAAATCAAAGCAGACCTAACGCCTCGCAAAGTTCCTGGTTTTGGGAAAATGCGCTTGCCGACGGATTTCAATTGACAGGCGGCGGTTTTAACGATCCGAATAATCGCTGGATTTTTTATATAGACGCCGACTCGGCGTGCGGGCAGGTTATCGGGGGAACCAGCGGCGTGGCGCTTTTAGCGGCAAATGATTTCAGAGGGCTAATCGGCGAGCAGAATATTCCTTCCTGCTCAAATCAGTCGCCGGATACAGGCGGAAAATATCGCTGGATTGGCGGCTTAGGTCACGAATTGGGACACTCCTTCAACCTGCCTCATCCTCCGGGATGCGGCGGGTCAGGACCTAATTACGGATGCGCGGGCGGGGCGTTTGCCGCAAATTCGCTAATGTGGGTTGGTTATGCCTTTTATCCGAATACATATTTTTTGCCTGAAGATAAAACAGCCTTGTTAAATACCGGCTTCTTCTACCCGACAAATTGTGTTTTTAGTCTCGGTTCTACTTCACAAAATTTCAATTTCACCGGAGGCAGCGGCAATTTTACCGTTAATACCGGAGCGGGATGCGCTTGGACAGCCGCAAGCAATGCTTCTTGGATTACCATTACATCAGGCGCCAGCGGTTCAGGCAGCGGAACGGTTTCATATTCAATAAGCGCTAACAGCGGCGGGGAGCGGAGCGGAACAATAACCGCGGGCGGACAAACTTTTACTATTACGCAGGCAAGCGTCTGTACTTTTTTAGTTTCCCAAATAGGCGGAAGCATCCCGGAAATTTCGGCAAATGGCGGTAATCTTGGTTTTAGTGTTACTACTCAGGCTGGTTGTCAATGGGTGGCAACAAGTAACGCTTCGTGGATTACAATCGCTTCAGGAAGCAGCGGCACAGGAAACGGAACTGTCACCTTGAATTTCGCCCCCAATTCAGGAGCTTCACGTTCCGGAAGCGTAACAATAGCCGGACAAACTCTTAATTTCCTCCAGAATGGACAGCCGCCATGTTCTTATTCACTATCTCCGTCAAGCTTTAGTATTTCGGCAGGCGGCGGAAATTCAGGTTTTAATGTAAATGCAGGCGCGGGTTGTTCTTGGACGGCTTCGAGCGGCGTTTCGTGGATTACAATTACTGCCGGAAGTTTAGGAAGCGGAAACGGAACGGTCAACTATTCCGTCACGCCGAATGCAGGATCACCTCGCTCAGGGACAATAACTGTGTCGGGGCAGATATACACTATAAATCAAGCCGGAATAACAAGCCGTAAAGCCTTTGATTTTGACGGAGACGGTCGAACCGATTATGCAGTCTTTCGTCCTTCGGTCGGTGAATGGTGGTATCTGAGAAGCTCCGACGGCGGAAACCGCGCGTTTCAATTCGGCATTTCGACGGATCGAATCATTCCTGCCGATTATACCGGCGACGGAAAAACAGATGTAGCCTTCTTTAGACCTTTTACAAATGAATGGTTTGTTTTGAGAAGCGAGAATTTCACTTTTTATTCCGCTCCTTTCGGCGCGGCGGGCGATATTCCCGCCCCGGCTGATTTTGACGGGGACGGTAAAGCCGACTTCGCCGTCTTTCGTCCTTCGACTGCCGGTTGGTTTATCAATCAGTCAAGCGGCGGAACAACTATTCTGACTTTCGGCGCAAACGGCGATATTCCCGTTGTTTCCGATTACGACGGCGATGGTAAAGCCGACATCGCCGTTTATCGCCCATCAGCAGGAGAATGGTGGTATCTCAGAAGCAGCGACGGCGGAAACCGCGCTTTCCAATTCGGCTTATTTTCAGATAAACCTGTTCCGGCTGATTATACCGGAGATGGAAAAACTGATATTGCGTTTTTCAGACCATCAACCGGAGAATGGTTTGTCTTGAGAAGCGAGAACGATTCATTTTATTCCGCCCCATTCGGCTCTTCCGGTGATATACCTGTTGCCGGAGATTACGACGGAGATGGAAAGACGGATATTGCTGTCTGG
>DATHTS010000062.1:0-3541 GCA_035462935.1 Pyrinomonadaceae bacterium | reverse complement strand
GTCTTCGCGTTCAGCAAAGAAAATTTCCAAACAGCTTATCAAATACAAAATGAGATTGCGATGTTTATCGGTTTCAGCCAAAGGTTCACCATCGGATTCGGGATAATAAACTTCGCCTACGCCGTGCGGCGAATAGGTGATTAAATTTTCCTTGACTTCCAGATTCATTAAGCTAAATTTTAGCCTAAATTTAGCTTAACGCCAAAACAGCTCGTTAATTGGTCTTTTTTGGGGAAACGGCTAGGGCTTTTAAGGCAGTGAAAAAGCATAAAACTAAAACGACAAAACGCGCCTTGTTCCAAAAAATCCAATCGTTGGCACGACTGATAATTTCTTCCGGCGAAAGCCCTTCGCCGCCTTTGAAAAATAAAGGAAAAACGCCATACGGCATAAAATAAAAAACGGTTGACAGAAAAGCGATAATGCCAAGCAAAATCGAAACAAGCAGCCAAATTCTTCGAGCTTTATTTTTCCAGCCCGAAATCACCGCGATGAAACCGCAAAAATAGCCAATATAAAACGGCTGAAACTGCCAGAATCTGCCCTGTGCCGCCGCCCAATTTGTTTCACGGAAAAATTGAATGAGAGAATCGGGAAGATCGCCGCTCCATTCCGGCACAATGACGAACATTTGAAAAACAGTTCCGCCAACGATTACCCCGATGGTAAAAATCCAGAGCATCAGACTTATCTCGCTGATTCGCTCGCGCATCGTTTTTACAAAAAAAAGGCAGCCGGTTAGAAAAACCTAGGCTGCCGTTTTTGATTTACCGTTTGCGGTTACCAAAGTTCCGATGGTCAGATCGCCGCAAACCGCTTTTACAATATTGCCGTTTTTTCGCATATTAAAAACCATAATCGGCAGATTATGATCCATACACAGCGAAATGGCGGAAGCGTCCATCACCTTTAGCTGTTTTTCGATGACTTCCTGATAAGAAATCTTGTCGTAGCGCTCGGCGTCGAGAAAAACCATCGGATCAGCCGAATAAATTCCGTCAACTTTTGTGCCTTTGAAAATAACGTCGGCTTTGATTTCGAGAGCGCGAAGCGCGGCGGCGGTGTCGGTCGTCAGAAACGGGTTTCCCGTTCCGGCGGCGAAAATCACCACGCGACCTTTTTCCAGATGACGAATAGCGCGGCGACGAATAAACGGCTCGGCGACTTGCGGCACGTCAATGGCGGAAAGCGTGCGCGTGTCAACGCCGACTTTTTCGAGCGCGTCCTGCAAGCAAACGGCGTTCATCACCGTCGCCAGCATTCCGACGTAATCGGCGCTCGCCCGGTCCATATCGCCCGCCGATTTCGACACGCCGCGAAAAATATTGCCGCCGCCGACGACAATCGTCGTTTCAACACCGAGTTCCCAAACGGATTTAATTTCTTCGGCAACCGAGTTTGCAACGACCGTGTCAATTCCGAAATTTTTCTCGCCCATCAGGGCTTCGCCGGAAAGTTTTAAAAGAATGCGTTTGAATGCCGGTTTCATTAGTTTAGTAGAGAGTAAAGAGTTGAGGGTGAAGAGCGTTTGAATAGAAATTTTTCTACTCTCCACTCTCCACTCTCTACTCTTTACTAATTTATTGCCCGCTTGCCAGCGAAGCCACTTCCTGCGCGAAATCATCAGCGCGTTTTTCGATGCCTTCGCCCATTTTGTAGCGCGTAAAGCGCCGCACCGTGATGTTTTCCTTAATCGCCGCAATTTTTTCCGCTACCAGTTCGCCGACCGTTTTGCTCGGGTCTTTGACGAACGGCTGGTCGAGAAGGACGTTTTCTTCGTAATATTTATTCAAACGTCCTTCGATAATTTTGCCTAAAACCTCATCCGGTTTGTTTGCGTTTTTCGGATCGTTTTTGAGCTGATCCTTCAAAATTTCGCGTTCTTTTTCCAATTCTTCCGACGGAACTTCCTCGCGGCGCACAAAACGCGGGTCGGAAGCCGCAACGTGCATCGCAACGTCGCGGACGAGCTGCTGAAATTCGTCGCCGCGAGCGACAAAATCGCTTTCGCAATTGACTTCAACCAGAACGCCGACTTTTCCGCCCATATGGATATACGAACCGACCGCGCCTTCCGCCGTTACGCGACCGGCTTTTTTGCCCGCCGTCGCCATCCCTTTTTTGCGAAGAATTTCTATCGCCTGTTCTTCGTTGCCGCCGGCTTCGTTCAAAGCCGCTTTACATTCCATCATTCCCGCGCCCGTTTTTTGGCGCAGCGCCATAATCGAGCTTGCTGTAATTTCTGCCATAATCTTACTCCAATAAAAATTTTATAATTTCTTTGTAAAAAAGCGCAGCCCGCGTTTGTTAAACACATTCAAGAGCTGCGCTTTCATAATAAAAAGTTTGTAATTTTTTAACTAGCCGATGCTTCGTTGGTTTCTTCCCGCGCTTGCTCTTCTTCCGAAACTCCTAATTCTTCTTTAAGTTCTTCGGCTTTTTCTTCAACCGAAGCTGTTTCCACCGGTTCAGCGTCGCCGGTGTCCGAAGCGTTTCTGATAGCTCCGCGAATATCTTCGGAAGAGGAAGTCTCGATTTGCGAAACAACATCAACCTTGGTATCTACCCCGCCGACATCCGGCTTCTTCCTGCCTTTTGTATTTACTTCGAGCCTTTCAGGATGAGTTCCTTCCGCCGTTTCCCAGGTTCTGTCAGCTACGTTAAGCGTTGCGTTCGCGGCTTGTTCTTCCGGGCTGGTTTCCGTATCAATTTCGCCTTCCGAAGTTTCGACTCCGGCAGGCACGCTGCCTTCGGTCGCAATCTGCTGACCTTCGAGAATCGCATCGGCAATGCGCGAAGCAAAAAGGCGAACGGCGCGAAGCGCGTCGTCATTGCCCGGGATAACATAATCAACGCCTTCCGGCGAGCAGTTGGTATCAACTACCGCGACGACCGGAATGCCGAGACGATTAGCTTCCTTAATCGCAATATCTTCTTTCCGAACGTCAATCACGAAAAGCATATCCGGCAAACCGCGCATATCACGAATTCCCGAAAGATTCTTCATCAAATTTTCGTGTTCGCGGTCGAGTCCGAGACGTTCCTTTTTCGTCAGCTTCTCATAGCTTCCGTCTTCGCGCATCTTTTCGATGTCGTTGATTTTTTTAATGGATTTTTGAACTGTCTGGAAATTTGTCAGAAGCCCGCCGAGCCAGCGATTGTTGACGTAAAACTGACTGCACCGTTCGGCTTCCTCTTTGATCGCATCCTGCGCCTGACGTTTTGTTCCGACAAACAGAACTTTGTAATTCGGATGTTCGGTCATGGTTTCCTGGACGTAACCGAGCGCGTCGCGGAAAAGTTTCTGGGTTTTTTGCAGGTCAATAATATAAATGCCGTTGCGTTCGCCGAAAATATACTCCTTCATTTTCGGATTCCAACGGCGGACTTGGTGTCCAAAGTGAACTCCCGCTTCGAGAAGCTCTTTCATTGTAACTGTTGCCAAAATTAAATCTCCTTACTATTTATTGGTTTTTGTACTCGCCGCAAACCGTAGGTTCAACCAAAAATTTGCGGCAATGGTTTTAATTGTTCGTCGTTC
>DATHTS010000061.1:0-9164 GCA_035462935.1 Pyrinomonadaceae bacterium | reverse complement strand
TGATTTTGCCGTCCGGTTGGACGACGACGGCGCTTGCCCGCTCATTAGCGAAGTTATCAAAAGAGACAACCGCTTTGCCGTTTGTGCCAAAGCTTGTATCGGTTGTTCCGTTGGCATTAAGGCGAATTACGGCGAAATCGGCAGACGAATCCGCGCCGATAGTCGCGCTTGCCAGCACGATTTTTCCATCAGCCTGCAAAGCCGCGTCTTGCGCCGCTTCGGTGTTAGACATTGTCCCGAAGATCTTTCCATTCGCGCCGAAAGTCGGGTCAAGGTCGCCCGCATTTGCCTGAATATTAATTACAGACGTGGTTAGGCACACGAGTAAGACTAAAAAATATTTTATATTGAACATCATTAAAATCCTTTTGTGATTAAAATAAATTGACGTTAAGGTAATTTAATAAAATCAGGTTTAGTTAGAAATTAAACAACTGTTTCAGCTTCCCGGACAGTTATTTCGATTATTAAGTCTTCTTTTTTAACCGGAGTTTTCAGCCTTTAAAGAGGAAGCCGAATAAAGCCGATGCCTCGGCGAACAGAAATGATAACGCAAAACGAGTTTTCTTGCAAAGGTAAAATGGGTAAGAGCTAATTAAATCAGGATGAGATTGAAAATCTTCTATCCTTTTTTGCAGCCGACATCAAAACATTTTCGGTTGTTCGTCAGTTTTCGTAATTCTTTCAGCCTGTTTAAAAGTCGTCAGGTTCATCGGCATCTGATCTTCCTTGCTTTTTAAGAGGTCTTCAATAGTAATAATCTGGAGGCGCGAGTAAGATTTTACAACATTAAAGTAAGAAACTATTCCAAAAAAATAGGAAACAGGCAGGTTTGAAATAATTGGTTTTTGGGAAATTTATGATACTCTGGAAATGAAGCTGACCGCTGCCTAAACACTTTCAAAACATGGCGCATTCGTCTAGTGGTTAGGACGCAAGGTTCTCAACCTTGAAACAGGAGTTCAATTCTCCTATGCGCTGCCAAAAAATTCTCCATTTTAAGATGACGTATTTTTTTAAATTTCTAAAAAAGATACGTTTTTAGGGACATAAACCAAAATTAAAATTAATTTACTTTCAAACTAAGATTTGATATAAAGATAGCATGCAAATTATCTGCTTGGCGCTTTTGCTGTCTGTATTGGCAATTGGCGTATATGCCCAAACTCCGGTCAACTTATCCGATTCGTCCAACGTAATTGTGATTAAAAAGGAATGGCGTTTCCAAGTACGCAACCCGGCGCTGGACGAAAGCCCGTTTATCGACATTGATGAACGCGTTCAGGAAGAGCAGGATTTGAGAAATACCGCCGCAGAAAACCGACGCCGGGCTAGATTAGGCGTTAAGCCTGTAATACCACCGGTCCGACCGCCTGTTGAAAAGAAGGACGGACCTGCCTCAGCCAGATATATTTATAAAATTAAGGTTAAAAACATTGGTGAAAAGGCTGTCACCGCGCTGACTTTGGAATACATTTTTTCTGAGCCAAGCACGCAGCAAGAGATTAGTCGTCGCCAATTCGTAAGTAAGGAAGAGATTGCTCCGGGCGAAACGGTTAGTTTAGTCTTTCACTCGGTGGCTCCTCCGACGGGTACTATAAACGTAAAAGATGCCGATAAAAAATCCGGCGAACAATTTTCTGAACAAATAATTATACAAAGGGTTGAGTATGCGGACGGTTCGGTTTGGCAAGCCGTGCTAAAAAATCAATAAATATTAAACTCAACTAATCAGTCGTAAGCAGGCGGCATTTCATTGAAGACGGTTTTTCACATTGGTTAAGAAATCTGTTGATTGTGTTTTTTCGAGCCGTTCCTAAAGGTTTCTACAGGTTTCCAGTCCCCAGGGCGTTTCGAGCGCGCGAGCTATTGACGACTTCATTTCAGTATAATTCCAGCCCTTGCGCTGCCAGATTGTCCCGTCCTCGTATTCCACGCGGTTTATTAAAATTTTCTCCTCAAAAAGGTCGCCGGATTTGTCGCCTAAACTGTCCACGCTAATCAGACTGCTCGGGCTGGACGCGCTGAATACACTCAATTCCTTCTCTTTCTTTGGCTTGATATTAACGCCGCAGAGAAACTGGTGAGATGTTGTATTAGCCGGATTCGCGCGTTCTTTGAATTGATACTCCCAGAACAGGACTTCAATGATTCCCGCGGTTGCGTTTCGAATCTTGACTTGATACATAAAGCCGTCAACGGCTGCGGATTTGGGCGAGCGTGATTCCTGCACAGTCTTTTCAAGAGCCGCGCTGCGCGCCTCGACCGTCCCTTCGTTCGGGGCTGGAGCCCCGGCTGGATCGTTAACCCTACGGTTTCGTTCAAAGTTTCTATTGCCGGGAATCATAGCTGTTTGAGCGGGATTAGTTGTCTGGCTATCAGGTTTCTCAATCTTCTGACGGGACTTCGACCATTTTGAGCCAAGCACTTCTACTGAAGAATTTTCAGTCACCACCTGCCCGCTCAAACTTTGTAAGATCAGCAGCATCATAAGCGGCAGAAGCAAACAAGTTCTCATAATTTTCTCCTACTTTGTGTTCTTGACGCGATTTTATACAGAGTTCAAATTCAGTATAATTTATAAAACGGAATTTCCAAAAAAATTTTCAACTATTTCCCGCGCTTACGCTGAACAAAAGCCAGATTTTAATAACAGAATGCAAATGTCCCAGATAATCGAACATGGTTTTCCCTAGAATCTGCACCAAAATCGAACAAAATATTATCTAAATATGAATTAAATTCAGTCAATAAAAGCTAATTTATTAACTTTTTAGCTGATTTTAGATTGGCACGCTGTTTGCAGTCGTTTTCAAATGTTAAACATATTTATTCAAGGACAACTGAAGGAATGCTCAATTCTTTTATTGTGTTTAATAATGTCAGAAATAAATAAAAGGGAAGTAATTAATATGTCAAAAACTGTAATGGTTGTAGAAGATTATGCTGATACCCGAATGTTGATGAAAGCTCTCATTCAATGGTATGGATATGAAGTAATCGAAGCGGCAGACGGTTATGAAGCAATTGAGAAATCTGTGCAGCATCACCCTGACCTTATTTTGATGGATTTGGCTTTGCCGATAATGGACGGCGCAACCGCAACAAAAGTTATCAGAGAAATTGAAGGATTCGATAATGTTTCGATTGTTGCTTTAACAGCTTTCAGTAATACTTCTTTTGAAAGGGCAATAGAAGCAGGTTTTGATGATGTTCTAATCAAACCGCTTCACTATGAAAATCTTGAGCCGCTTTTGAATCACTATCTATCTTGAAAAGATATTAATTTTATCTCGCTCAAGAAACAGTCCAAAGCTGATTGATGCTTCATTCGGAAAAACTCAAATAAAAAGGCTTCGCTCAAAACAGAACGAAGCCTTTTAACATTTGGAAAATCCAAAATCCGAAATCTAAAATCCAAAATCGGATTACATTCCCATTCCCATGCCGCCCATACCGCCGGGCATTCCGCCCATTTCGCCGCCTTTTTCTTCAGGCAGTTCGGAAATCATCGCTTCGGTGGTCAGCATCAGACCGGCGATTGAGCCGGCGTTTTGCAGCGCGTAACGGGTAACCTTTGCCGGGTCAATGACGCCTGCTTCAACCAGATCTTCAAACTTTTCGGTTGCCGCGTTGTAGCCGAAACTTGCGCTGTCGCTTTCACGAATTTTTTCGACGATAACCGCGCCTTCTTTTCCTGCGTTCTGCACGATTTGGCGAAGCGGTTCGTCGAGCGCGCGTCGAACAATCGAAACGCCGATTTCTTCGTCCGCGTCCTCACTATCGATTTTGTAATCCTGAAGGATTTTTCCGGCGCGAACCAGAGCGACCCCGCCGCCCGGAACGATGCCTTCTTCAACAGCCGCGCGGGTTGCGTGCATCGCATCTTCAACGCGGGCTTTCTTTTCCTTCATTTCGGTTTCGGTTGCCGCGCCGACTTTGATTACAGCAACGCCGCCGACCAATTTTGCAAGACGTTCCTGCAATTTTTCGCGGTCGTAATCCGAAGTGGTTTGTTCAATTTGGTTGCGGATGGTTCCGACGCGACCTTGAATCGTATCGCCTTCGCCGGCACCTTCGACAATCGTGGTGTTGTCTTTGTCAATCGTAACTTTTTTGGCGCGTCCAAGGTCTTCAAGGGTGATGCTTTCGAGCTTGATGCCCAAATCTTCGGAAATAACTTTACCGCCGGTCAAAATCGCAATATCTTCGAGCATCGCTTTGCGTCGGTCGCCGAAGCCGGGAGCTTTGACTGCCGCGACGCTGATCGTGCCGCGAAGTTTATTAACAACCAATGTCGCAAGAGCTTCGCCTTCGACATCTTCGGCAATGATGATGAGCGGTCTGCCCATTTTGGCAACCTGTTCCAGAATCGGAAGCAAATCGCGCATATTCGAGATTTTCTTTTCGTTGATCAAGATGAAAGGCTCTTCGAGAACGGCTTCCATTCTTTCGGGGTCGGTAACGAAATACGGCGAGAGATAGCCGCGGTCGAACTGCATACCTTCGACGACTTCGAGCGAAGTGTCCATCGTTTTGGATTCTTCAACAGTGATAACGCCGTCTTTGCCGACTTTGTCCATCGCTTCCGCGATGATGTTGCCGATGGTTTTGTCGCCGTTGGCTGAAACGGTTCCGACTTGCGCGATAGCATCACCGGAAACAGGTTTCGCCAAATTTTTGATTTCTTCGACGACTTTTTCAACCGCTTTGTCAATGCCGCGTTTCAGAGCCATCGGGTTTGCGCCGGCGGCAACCGTGCGAACGCCTTCTTTAAAGATTGCCTGAGCCAAAACGGTTGCGGTGGTTGTTCCGTCGCCCGCGACATCAGACGTTTTGCTGGCGACTTCGCGCACCATCTGCGCGCCCATGTTTTCAAGACTGTCCTTTAATTCGATTTCCTTCGCAACAGTAACGCCGTCTTTGGTAATCGTCGGCGAACCGAATTTTTTGTCAATAACAACGTTGCGTCCTTTCGGACCTAATGTAACTTTAACTGCATCGGCTAATTGATTGACGCCCCGCAAAATTGCCGAACGCGAATCTTCGCCGTGAATAACTTGTTTAGCCATAATTTTTTTTGCTCTCCTGTCTTATAAAATTTTGTGATTATATTTGGCGGGCAGTCATAACAGAAAAACTGCTTACTGCTCACCGCTCACTATTTACTGTGCAGTTGCGCCTGCGCGTTCGATAATTCCGAGAATTTCATCTTCGCGCATAATCAGAAATTCTTCGCCGTCAAGCTTGATTTCCGAGCCGCTGTATTTGCCGAACAAAACGCGGTCGCCTTCTTTGACATCCAAAGTTTGACGCTCGCCGTTTTCTTTATATTTTCCTTCTCCGACGGCGATAACTTCGCCTTCCTGCGGTTTTTCCTTGGCGCTGTCGGGAATGATGATTCCGCCGCGCACCTGCTCGCCTTCCTCGATGCGGCGAATAATCACACGATCATGTAATGGTTTAATGTTTGTAGCCATATTACTTTCTGCTCCTTTCGAAATGGTTTATAATTAATTTTTGATTAATGTTTAGCACTCTGCGCTAATGAGTGCTAATATACAAAACAAAGTTTAACGTTGTCAAGTGTGCTGCCGGTTAATTTAGATAATCTGATAATACTGTTATCAAATTTTTATGTTTCTTTCCGAAATTAATATTTATCCGATCAAATCGCTAAAAGGGATTTCATTAAAAAATGCCGTTGTAGAAAAAAGAGGTTTGCAGTTCGACCGCAGATGGATGCTGGTGGATGAACAGAATGTGTTTTTTACCCAACGCGAATTTCCAAAAATGGCGACTATGTCCATTGAATTAGATTCCGGAGTTTTGCGCGTTGGCGTTGATGGTTTTGAAGATTTGTTCGTTCCTTTCGAGCCGCGAAGCGAGAAAAAAATAAAAGTGCGTGTTTGGAAAAGCATCTGTGATGCGATTGTTTCGGAAAATCAGATAAATGAATGGTTCAGCGAAGCCTTGCAGACAAAATGCCGCTTGGTTTATATGCCGGATGATTCGGAAAGGGAAGTAAACCCATTTTTTAACCGGAACAATGATATTGTCAGTTTTGCCGACGGCTATCCTTTTCTTTTAATCGGCGAAAATTCGCTGGCGGATCTAAATAGAAAACTCGAATATCCGCTTCCGATGAATCGCTTTCGTCCGAATTTCGTGATTAGAAACTCGGACGCCTTTATCGAAGATAACTGGAAAACGATTAAAATCGGAGAAACAATTTTTCGCTCGACCAAGCCTTGCGCGAGATGTGTTGTTACGACAATTGATCAAACTGTAGGAGTTCCGACGGGCAAAGAGCCTTTGCGAACTTTAACAAAATACCGTCTGGCGAAAAACGTTTTTCCCGGTGAATATGAATCTTTGGATTTGAATGAAAACGCAGTTTTATTCGGACAGAATCTGGTTGCTGAAAACTACGGGAATACAATAAAAATCGGCGATAAAATCGAGGTTTTAGCGTGAACGCCGCGCGAGAAGACGTTTGGGAGTTTGGTGATTGTCCTCATAAGCCGCGACGCGTTTGGAAAGCGTGTTGCGATGAATGCCGAGAGCGTCGGCGGTTTTGGAAAGATGCTCGTTGTTGCGCTCTAAAGATTTCTGGATATAAAGCTTTTCAAATTCGGAAATCGCTTCGTTTAGCAGAATCTGCCCGTCCAACATTTCATCAATCAATGCTTCCATTCGATTTCGCAATAGCATAATTTTTTGCAGGGAAAAGGGAATTTATTATTACCTGAATCTTCTTTTATTGGCAAATCTAAAACTGCGATTCATTTCCTGTCAGCAGACGATAAGCCTGCAAATATCTCTCGGTCGTCGCGCGGATAATTTCTTCGGGCAAAGGCGGCGCTGGCGGCTGTTTGTTCCAATCCAGAGTTTCCAGATATTCACGCACAAACTGCTTATCAAAAGACGCCTGCGCTTTTCCGGGCGAATAAGTTTCGATTGCCCAGAAGCGCGAAGAATCCGGCGTCAAAACTTCATCAATCAGCAAAATATCGCCGTTTTCATCAAGACCAAACTCAAATTTCGTATCTGCGATAATAATCCCGCGTGTCAGGGCATATTCGCTAGCTTTTTGATAAATTTTCAGCGATGCAGTTTTAAGTTTTTCTGCGGTTTCCGTTCCGATAATTTCTTCAAACTGCTTTTCAGTAATATTTTCATCGTGTCCGGTTTGGGCTTTAGTGGCGGGCGTGAAAAGCGGGGCGGGCAATTTTTCGCATTGGCGCAAACCTTCAGGAAGTTTATGACCTGAAATTTCGCCCGTCGCTTGATAATCCTTCCAGCCCGAACCTTCCAAATACCCGCGAACGATACATTCGACAGGAAAAACCTTCGTCTTTTTTACCAGCATCGAGCGCCCGCGAAAATCCGAATTTTGCCGAACGTTTTCCGGCATTTGCTCAAAATCGGCGGTAATTAAATGATGCTTGGTTAAATCAGCCAAAAGATCAAACCAAAATGCCGAAAGTTTTGTTAAAACCGCGCCTTTATTTGGAATCGGCGTCGGCAAAATGCAGTCAAAAGCCGAGATTCTATCAGTCGCAGCGAGCAGAAGCTGATTTTCATCAACCTGATAAACGTCGCGTACTTTTCCGCGGTGAATTAAAGGCAAACCGACAGCATTTGTTTCAGAAACCGTTTTGACAGCCGACATAATTTTGTTTGTGGAAAAGGCGTATAAATTCGGATATTTAACTTTATTATAAAAGTCGCGCTCAGGTAAAGAATAACAGTTAATTTTATGGAAAAAAAGAGGTGTTTAAACTTTGTTAAAAAAGAATTGTCAATTGTTGAAATTTTAAATGACAATTTTATAAAAAACGTGCATAATTGAAAACGGGATTTTTGTATCGAAATCCCCTTTACTTCAAACATCTTTCACACTTACGCCGAAATCCAGCGCTTTCAATTATGAACACAAAACAAGCTATGAATAAATATTTGAATTTTACCTTCTTTTTAAAGAATAAATTAACTGCCGCCGCCTCGGTTTCGCTTTTCCTGACTTTTGAAATCTGGGCGCAGATGCCGCGCGTCGTAATACCGGAGCAGGAGCCTGAACCTGTCGAGGATTATACCTGGTGGTATATAATGCTTTTTGTTTTGGCAATCGGTCTGGCGGGCGCGATTTATTGGTGGCTTAACGAAAAGAAAAAACAAAAAAACGAAGTCGAACAAAACAGATTCAGACAGCAGGGTAAAAAATCCAGGATGGATACCGATGCTCTGGATTTAAACAAAGAGCTGGAATGGTTTAGAAAAAATCAAAAATCCGTTAATACAAGCCATAAAAAGAAAAAACTGCCGAAAATGAGCCAGGTTCTTAACCGAAAAGCTAATAATGACGGTCTTTCGGCGCTTTCGCTTAATTTGGAACAAAAATCTGGCGAATTTCTGCCTGTTTTTGCAATACGGAAGTTGGAGTCAGCGCGCCCGTTTGACCATCTTACAATCTCAAATGACGAGGCTTTAATGAGCGCGGTCGAGCAGGCTCACGATGAATTTGAAGAAGACGAAACCGTGCGCGAACTCGCTGTGCGCGTACTGACAGCTTTTAAAACCAGAAACTCCGTTGAAGCTCTCTCGCAAGTCGCGCTTTACGATTTGTCTTCGAACCTTCGCTCGAAAGCGGTTTCCACCTTAGCTGATTTCGATCACGAATCGGTTTTTGAAACGATTGTGCTGGCGTGCGCCGACCCGACCCGCGAAGTCCGAGCGGCGGCGGCTCGCGGTTTGTTCAAACTTAGCTGCGACCGTGCCGACGCCTGGACGCGGATTGCCGAAACCAATGATTTGTTTAGAATGAAGCAAGCGGCGCGGGCGGCAATCGAAGGAGATTTGGTCGAAAAATATTTTGACCGGCTTGTGCATCAAGATATGAAAAACGCTTATGAAGCGTTTGCTTTGGTCGCTTTATTGTTAAAATCCGGCGAAACCGAGATGGTTTTCAATGCGCTTGAAAAACACAAAAACGTGAACGTGCGAAAAGCCATCCTGCACGTTATTAAAATAACAAAAGAGCGCAATGCCCTGGAAGGACTTTATACGCTTCTGGAAAACAAATATCTCTCGCCTGAGATGCGCGAAGAAGTAGATAAAATTGTAGAGGAAATCGGTTTGGTGACTGCTTAAAGCGAGAATTT
>DATHTS010000060.1:0-4317 GCA_035462935.1 Pyrinomonadaceae bacterium | reverse complement strand
TTCCGGCAAAGGAGATGTCATTTCTTCGGATGAAGGGCTGCTTTCGGTCGGTTCGGGCAGTATGTTCGCTTTGGCAGCCGCCCGCGCCCTTTTGAAACACACAAATCTTTCCGCCAGAGAAATTGCCGAAGATGCTCTGAAAATAGCCGGAGAAATTTGTATCTATACAAATTCCGACATTGTAATAGACGAAATTTAAATAATGATGCCGATTTATTTGAGTGGGGAAACCACAGACAATTCACAAAGAATCAAATTAGACGATTTGACGCCACGCCAAATTGTCGAAGAGCTCGACAAGTATGTTGTAGGTCAAACGAATGCCAAACGAGCGGTTGCGGTTGCCTTGCGAAATCGCATTCGCCGCCAAAAGCTGCCGCCGGAAATTGCCCGCGATGTTTTACCCAAAAACATACTGATGATTGGGACAACCGGTGTTGGTAAAACCGAAATCGCTCGCCGTTTAGCGCGGCTTGCAAATTCTCCGTTTATCAAAATCGAAGCGTCCAAATTTACCGAGGTAGGTTATGTCGGGCGCGATGTGGAAAGCATGGTTCGTGAACTTGCGGATGTTGGGGTAGATATGACCAAACAAGCCGCTTTTGAAGAAGTCCGCGAAAGAGCCGAGCAGAATGTCGAGGAAAAACTTCTTGATATTTTACTTCCGTCTTCTAATGCCTTTAGTTCGTCAAATTTTGACACTGGCGGTAATTTGGAAATTACCGATCAAACCAGCCGCACTAGAGAAAAACTCCGGGAACAATTGCGAGAAGGTAAACTCGATGACCGGCTTATCGAAGTTGAAACTCAAGACCGTTCAAACGCGATGATTGATTTTGTCGGCGGTCAGGGAATGGAAGAGATGGGCGTCAATCTTAAGGATATGTTCGGAAATCTTTTCCCCGCAAAAACCATCCGGCGCAAATTAAAAATCTCGGAAGCCCGAAAAGTTCTGCTTCGTGATGAACAGGAAAATCTTGTGGATATGGAAGACATCACGCGCCGCGCCATCGAGAAAACCGAATCCTCCGGTATTATCTTTCTCGATGAAATAGATAAAATTTCAGGGCGTGAATCCGGCGGCGCAGGTCCCGACGTTTCACGCGAGGGCGTTCAAAGGGATTTACTTCCAATTGTCGAAGGCACAACCGTTAATACCCGATACGGGATGGTAAATACCGATCATATTCTTTTTATCGCAGCAGGCGCTTTTCACGTTTCAAAACCGTCGGATATGATTCCCGAATTACAGGGGCGTTTTCCGATAAGAGTTGAACTGGAGTCCTTAACAATTGACGATCTTAAGCGCATACTTATACAACCTAAGAATTCGCTTATTAAGCAATATCAAGCACTGCTTAACACCGAAAGCATTAATCTTGAATTTACCGAAGACGCCATCTCCACACTCGCCGAGATGACCGCGGAAATTAATCGAAACACAGAAGATATAGGCGCGAGAAGGCTTCACACGCTTTTGGAAAAACTTCTCGAAGAAATTAGTTTTCTCGGAAGCGAACTGGAAAACAAAGATCAAACTATTAATTCAGAGTATGTCATGGAGAAACTTGACGGGCTGGTGAGAAACCAAGATTTGCGGCAATATATTCTCTAGCTTAATTCAAATGCTTAAGAAACTGTTTAACTTTTCGCTTTTAAACAAACGCTTCCTACATAAAACAGCATTAGCATTTATAACTCTTGTTTTGCTTATGTTTTATGGCTGCGGAAAACGAACCCCGCCGCTTCCGCCGGTAGAGCGAGTGTCTCAAAAAGTCGAAATTTCCGGCATACAACAGGGCGGTAATGTAATCCTTTCATGGACAATGCCCGCCCGCAACGCCTTACAAGGAAACACTCTTAACATTAATCGGGTGGATATTTACCGTTTAGCCGAACCTTTAACTTCGCCCTTAACCCTTTCGGAGGAAGAATTTGCTTCCCGCAGCACTTTGATTGGAACTCTGCCCGTTTCGGAAGACGACTTTGCCCGAAACCGCTTAAATTATGTTGACCCGTTAAAATTTGCCGGGCAGCCCGCCCGCCTTCGTTATGCTGTTCGTTTTGTAAACGCTCAGGGACAAAAAGCCGCCTTTTCAAATTTCCTTTTGATCGAACCGGCAGCCCGAATTGCAGAAAGCCCTGCGAATTTGTCCGGTCAGGTAACCCAGGAAGCGATTCTTTTGAGTTGGCAAGCACCCGAAAAAAATGTGGATGAATCCCGACCGGCAAATATCTTAGGCTACAATTTATACAGAAAAAGCGGCGAAAAAGATACTGTCAGATTATTAAACAAAACACCCGTGACGAATACTGATTTTGCCGACCGTTTTTTTGAATTTGAACAAGGTTATCAATATTTCGTTCGAACTGTTTCTTTAGGAACGGGCGGCGAGCCGGTTGAAAGTCTGGAATCGAATATCTTGGAAATAACTCCAAAGGATATTTTTCCGCCGAGCGCTCCGGCGGCAATTACGATAGCCGCCGCGCCGAATAATTTATCAATCTTTTTTGCCGCAAACCCGGAAACGGATGTTGTCGGTTATAATGTTTATCGAACGACTGATCCTAATATAACTAGGCAGCAATGGCAGCTTTTAACGCCCGAATTGCTTAAGACTAATACTTTTCAAGACACAAGCGTTCGCTCCGGCGAAACTTATTATTATTATTTGACCGCAGTTGATAAATTCGGGAACGTCAGCCTTCCGTCTGAGACGGTTTCCGAAACCGCTCCTTAAATTTATGAAGATTTGCCAGTTTCTACACGAAAACGAGATTAAATACGGCGCAATTCGCGGCGATTGGGTTTATCTTTTTCCCCCTCCCGAAAAAATGAAAGAGACAAGCGGGGATTTAAAGCTCGATCAGGCAATAAAAAAATCCGAAGTTCAATTTTTACCGCCGATTGAACCGCGGAAAATCGTCTGTGTCGGGAGAAATTATGCCGAGCATGCTAAAGAGTTAGGAAATGAAGTTCCCAAAGAACCCCTGCTTTTTCTTAAAGCTCCGTCCGCGATAATCACCGACGACGAGCCGATAATAATTCCGCCCCAATCAAGCCAGGTGGAGCACGAAGGCGAGCTTGGGGTAGTTATCGGAAAAACCTGCAAAAATTTGTCGGAAAATGACAATCCGTTTGATTTTGTAATGGGCTATGTTTGCTTAAACGACGTTACAGCCAGAGACTTGCAAAAAAAGGACGTTCAGTTTTCGCGCTCTAAATCTTTCGATACTTTTTGTCCGATAAGTCATTTTTTTGAAACGGAAATAGATGTTTCGGATATTCGGGTAACAACGAGAGTTAATGGCGTAATAAAACAGGACGGGCGCACATCGCAGATGGTTTTCCCCGTTCCCTTTTTGATAAGATATATCTCAAATCAAATGTCTCTGCATTATGGCGACATAATTGCCACCGGAACGCCGGCAGGTGTTTCAAAACTGCAGGCGGGTGATGTATGCGAAGTTGAAATCGAAGGCGTAGGCATTTTAAGAAATCCGGTAATTAGCAGTTAATTCAAAACATTTAATTTTTAAGAATTTAAAAGGAGAATTTATGAAATTTTTTTTAGATACCGCGAATTTAGACGAAATTCAAGAAGCCAGCGAGATGGGATTGATTGACGGCGTTACGACCAATCCATCCCTGGTTTCCAAAGTAGGAAATGTGAATTTTAAGGAACATATCGCCAAAATCTGCGAAACGGTCAAAGGAGATGTTTCGGTCGAAGTAACTACGATTGACCCGCAGGAAATGCTGCGGCAAGGGCGTGAATACGCAAAAATCGCCCCGAATGTTGTTGTCAAATGTCCTCTGACAATGGAAGGCTTAAAAACGACCCGGCAATTACGCGAGGAAGATATAAAAGTTAATGTAACCCTCTGTTTTTCGGCTTCGCAGGCGCTTTTAGCGGCGAAAGCCGGCGCGACTTACATCAGCCCGTTTATCGGGAGGCTTGATGATATTTCGCAAAACGGTATGCAGCTTATCGCCGATATTGTGCAGATTTATGACAATTACGGGTATGCAACAGAAGTTCTTGCGGCAAGTATCCGGCATCCGATGCACATTGTTGAAGCGGCGCTTTTAGGCGCGGACGTTGCGACTATGCCTTTTAGCGTGATTAAACAGCTTTTCAAACATCCTCTGACCGACAAAGGACAAGACGCTTTTTTGGAGGATTGGAAAAAATCCGGGCTTCAGTAAGGTTTTTCTAAGAAGGAACGTGAAATTTCACGTTCCTTCTTTTTCCGACAATAATTTTTTTATCTCGGTGTGCTTGCTTAAAATCTCAACATTCGATTGAAGAGCGT
>DATHTS010000059.1:0-6003 GCA_035462935.1 Pyrinomonadaceae bacterium | reverse complement strand
AAATGCAGCAACGGCTTTTAACCGAAGAAACAAAAGCGCGGATTGCTGAGGAAAATCCGTATTTTCACCTGCAAAATTACTTGAAAGAAACCGACGCCGAAACGATTCTCGATAAACTGCTTTACGCCGACACGAAAACTTATCTGCACGAGCTTTTGATGAAGCAGGATCAAATGAGCATGGCGGCTTCGATTGAAAGCCGCGTTCCGTTTCTCGATCACAAACTCGCCGAATTTACCGCGCGGATGCCCGTAAAAATGAAGATTCGCGGGCGGACGACGAAATGGATTCTGCGCGAGGCGATGAAAGGAATTTTGCCGGAAGAAATTCTGACGCGCCGGAAAATGGGGTTTCCCGTGCCGGTCGGTTCGTGGTTTAGAAATGAATTCCGCCATTTGATCGAAGAATACGTTTTGAGCGAGCGGGCGCTTTCACGCGGAATTTTTAAGGCGGATTTTGTCAGGGAAATTGTTCAAAACCATAACGCGGGTGAAAATCACGACGAGAGAATTTGGTTTTTGGTGAATTTCGAGATGTGGCAGAGGCAGTTTATTGACGGAGAGGATTTGGTAAATTAAACAAAGCGAGAAATAAAGTTATGGAGTTAAAATTAACCGCAGTTTTTCAGAAAGTTCCCGAAGGCTATATCGCTTTTGTGGAAGAATTGCCGGGCGCGAATACGCAGGGCGAAACGCTTGAGGAAGCCCGCGAAAATTTGAAGGAAGCCATTGAATTGGTTTTAGAGGCAAATCGCGTTTTGGCGGAAGAAGAATTAAAGGAAAAAGATTTAACTCGTGAAACTTTAACATCAAAAGCGGCATGAAGCGGCGCGATTTAATTCGATATCCGGAAATGCACGGCTGCGAATATTACGCGAAGGCGGAAACCATAGCGTGTATGTCAACAGAAAAGCCCGAAAATCGACCGCCGTTCCGCGACATCGGGAAATCAATGAATATTTAAGCGCAAAAATCTGCAAGGATTTAGATATACCAAAGCCGTAAAATATGACAACAGCCCTTTCGGAAAAACTGAATACAGAAACTTCTAACGCTCTACAAGGGCGCGACATTTTGTGTTTTAGCCACGATTGGACGGGCGATCCGCTTTCAAAAACTCATTTGATGCGCGTGCTTTCCAGAGACAATCGAATTCTCTGGATCAACGCCATCGCCAACCGGATGCCGACGACTTCTTCAAAAGACATCTCGCGTATTTTCAAGAAATTAAAAAGCTTTACCGAGCCGATTCGGGAAGTCGAAAAAAATATTTTCGTTTTAAATCCGCTGGCAATCCCGACTTACGGAAACAAAGCCGTCAGAAATTTCAATCAGAAATTTCTGCTTTCGCAAGTCAAAAAAGCGATGCAAAAACTTGGTTTCAGAAATCCCGTGAATATGGTTTTTAATCCAGCCGCCGGGCTTTTAGCGGGAAAACTGGGCGAGGAAAGTTTGATTTATTATTGCGTTGACGAATACACGGCATTTACGGGCGCGGCAAACGGTTTGAAGGAAATCGAGGAAGATTTGTTCAGAAAATCCGATTTGGTGATCGTTTCGGCGGAAAAGCTTTTCGATTCAAAAAAACATTTCAACCCGAACACTTTTATTATTCGTCACGGCACAGATTGGGCGCATTTTCGGAAGGCTTTAGATGATGAAACGAAGATTCCTGAGGAAATTAAGAATTTGCCGAAGCCGATAATCGGATTTCACGGGCTTTTGGCGGATTGGGTGGATTTTGAGCTGATAAAAAAGACCGCCGAACATTTCAAAAACGGCTCGGTAGTTTTGATCGGGAAAATCGCGGTTGATGCCGAGCAAAAAGTGAAAATTTTGGAAACGGTCGAAAATGTTCATTTTCTCGGTCGCAAATCTTACATCAAACTCCCAAGTTTCTGCAAAGCCTTTGATGTCGCGCTAAATCCGTTTGTCGTTAATGAGTTGACGCTGGCGGCAAATCCTTTGAAAGTGCGCGAATATCTGGCGGCGGGCTTGCAGGTTATTTCCACTGACATTCCCGAAGCGCGGATTTTGGATTACTGCCGCATCGGTGAAAATCACGCGCACTTTATCGAGCAAATCGAAAAAACATTGAATAATCCGATTTCGAGAGAAGAAATCAGCGACTCCGTTCGGCACGAAAGCTGGGAAGCGAAGATTAATGAATTGCGTGGGATTGTTGAGACGCGGGGACGCGGAGACGCGGAGACGCGGTGAGGTGTTCGCGATCAAAATGTATAGTTTTCATTTGGATTTTGTTGAAGGGAGATGTTAGGAGAAAAAAAAAACAACAAACACATCCGATTTTTCGAAGGCGGTTACAACATCCAAAAAAGGAAATCCAACTCTCCGCGTCTCCGCGTCCCCGCGTCCCCGCGTCTCAAAAGCCCGCTTTCTAATCCTTCTCCTTTTACTTTTTCTCGCTTGGATTCTGCTGGCTTGGCAGGCGGCGGAATGGCTTATAATTGAAAAACCTTTGGAAAAAGCCGACGCGATTTTGGTTTTGAGCGGCTCGTCGGTTTATATCGAGAGAACGCACAAAGCCGCTTCGCTTTATAAAAAAGGCGTTGCGCCGAAAGTTCTTTTAACTGATGACCGCGGGCGTGCCGGTTGGTCGGAAAGGGAAAAGAGGAATCCGCCTTTTGTTGAATTGGCGATAAGGGAATTGATCGCTCAAGGCGTTCCCGAAGATGCGATTGAAGTGCTTCCTGACGAAGTTACGGGGACGGAATGGGAAGCAAAAGCTCTGGCGGGAAGGATAAAAGAGGAAAATCTAAATTCGGTTTTGATCGTAACTTCGGCGTATCACACGCGCCGCGCTCTTTGGATTTTCCGGCAAGTTTTAAACGAAAACGGCGTAAATGCTGAAATCGGAATTGCGCACGCGCCGACCGGCGAGCAAACGCCGCCGCCTTTTTACTGGTGGCTGAAACCTTTCGGCTGGAATGTCGTCGCGGGCGAATATGTAAAAGGCGCGGCTTATTGGGTGTATTATTAAATTCAGATGATAAAGCGTTTGGAAAAATCTGGCTGGCAAAAACGCGAGGAGCGAAAACGAAAGTTTTGGTTGGCTCTTTTCGGGGCGATTTTGCTTGTTTTAGCGGTTGCAGTTGTTTCGACAATCGTTTGGAAAAACTTTGCTTCCGAGACTTTTCAAACAATTGACGGCTCGACAATTCTGGTGAAAGCGGGCGGCGATTTTCAAGCGGCGCTTGAACGCGCAAAACCCGGCGACACGATTTTGCTTCAAGCGGGCGCGACTTTTACAGGGAATTTTAAACTGCCGAAAAAAGCCGGAAATGAATTTATTACGATTCGCACGTCGGCGACCGACGCGCAGATTCCGCCTGCGAATACGCGGCTCGATCCGCAGAAATACGCTTCCATTTTGCCCAAACTCGTTTCAAATAATTCCGATTCCGTCCTTACCGCGATTGACGGAGCGCATCATTTTCGTTTTGTCGGCGTCGAGTTTTCGGTCAGCAAACCGGAAGTTAGTATTTGGAAACTGATTTTTATCGGGGCTGATGAACAAAAAACGGCGGCTGAAGTCCCGAATAATATTGTTTTTGACCGCTGTTACGTTCACGCGCATCCGCAGGGAAATGGGCGCGTTCGGAGCGGAATTTCAATAAACGGGAGTCAAATTGAAATTATCAATTCGCATATTTCGGATTTTCGTTTGACCGATGACGAAAATCACGCCATTGTCGCTTGGAATGCGCCGGGACCTTTTCGCATCGTCAACAATTATATCGAAGCTGCCGGTATCAATGTTTTATTCGGCGGCGCGTCGGCACACAAGGGAATGAATCCGGCAAATCTTGAGTTTCGGCGCAATCACGTTACCAAAAAATTGGAATGGCGGGGTAAGCAGAGCGTGAAAAACTTGTTTGAACTCAAGGATATGCGAAACGCCGTTATCGAGGAAAATATCTTTGAAAATAATTGGACATCGGCGCAGGGCGGGACGGCAATTGTCCTGACGCCCGCGAGTTTTCAAAGCGGACCGGATGCGCGGGTGGAAAATGTGGTTTTTCGGTCGAATATTATTCGGCGCACGGCAAATGCCATTGGAATGACCGGAACGGATTACGGCGATCCGAAATATCCGAATATTCCGGTTCAGGCGCGGCAAATTCGATTTGAAAACAATCTGTTTGCAGAGATTAGCTCAAAATGGGGCGATGAAAACAGCGGGAAATTTCTCCTTTTGACCAGCGGCGCGGGTCCCGATGATTTGGTTTTTGACCATAACACGATTTTAAATGAAGGAACTCTGATAATGCTCGACGGCGGACCGACCAACAGTTTTATTTTTACCAATAATATCGCGGTTCATAATGAATACGGCATAATCGGCGTCAGCGAGCGCGGCGGCGGAATCGGCAGCGTCGCGCTACGGGCTTATATGGATAAATTGGTCTTCAAGAGAAATGTAATCGTCGGGGCGGAAGCGGCGCGGTATCCGGCAGAAAATTATTTTCCGCCGAGTTTGCGAAACGTGCAGTTCGGCGAAAATTATCAATTGAGCGCTTCGAGTTCTTTTAAAGGAAAAGCGACCGACGGGAAAGACATCGGCTGCGATTGTGCCGCGCTGCACGAAATGGAAAAAACGGTTAAAGCCGGTGTAAACTCTCGATAAATCTAACGCCGAGCGTAGATTTTGTAAGCGGGATTTTCATAGACAATTTCGTATTCTTCATTCAAAAGGCGCGGAAAATATTCGTAAAATTCAGGATTGAATTTTTCTGATTCTCGCCAGGAGGAATGAACCGCATCGTCATAAACGATAAATTTCGGGCGTTTCCCTGTTTTGTAGCCGAACAGCGGATCACCGATTAGATTTTTAGAAAATTCCAAACCGAAAACCAATTCCGCCCCGCCCATAATCGTATCGTTTTCACCGGCATTTTGTTTCAGGTAACCGATCATCGGCTGGTAGGTTTTGCCGTTTGTGTTTTGCTTAATCCGAAGAGCCATACCGCCCGCCTGCAAAGCCAGAAAACCGCTGATCCCCAAAATCAGCAAGGAAATTGGGACAAGCCGTTTTTCTCGCAGATGATTTACCAAAATTGCCAAAAAGGCGCAGTAGAACGGAACGATGTGGATTAAGTAAGGCGTTTCCTTTTGCCCGTCAATAAGTGACATCGTAAGAAAATAAATAATCGTAATTACAAGCAGTGCGAAATAGTTTCGATTCCGCCGCAACTCTTTGAAAAAAATCACGCCCAAAATTCCTACCGTATATCCGATTAAAATCAGGCTTTTCAGATAAACCGGTCCCGAATGACCGCCCGAATTCGCGCCGAGACCGAAAGCGTGCGGGTATCTTTTTGTAAATTCCCTGATAATTCCGTCAAATGGCGAATCAAAGCCGCTCATTCTTCCGCTCATTACAACGTTATCAATAAATTGGTCTTTGAAAGCAGCCGGGTCTTGTAAAACCCAAAAACCGAACGCGCTGCCGCCGATAAGATAAGGAACTGCGCCGACGGCAAGATATTTCCATTCAAACCGGCGAAAATCGAGGAAAATCGTCAGAAAAGCCACGCCCAGAAAAGCCAAAATTCCGTTCGGGTGAGTTAAGCCGGAAGCGACAACCAAAGTTTGACTGAGCAGAACAGCGAGTAAAAGATTCCGCTCGCGTAAAAGCAAATACGCCGCCATCGCCGCAAAACCCAAAGACGCGCTCATCATATCCATTCGCCCCGACGAAGCCGTGTCCAAAACCGTGTAATCGCAGGCGAGAAGCAACAGACACAAAAGAGCGATGTTTCTATTATTGGAAAGTTTCAGGGCAATAAAATACCACGAAAAAAGCAGAATCAGACCCCAAAAGACCGAAACCAGACGCATCGAGAACAAACTAAAGCCGAGAACTTTAAACGAAGCGGAAGCATTTATGAGAAAAAGCGGCATTACCCAATAAGTCCGCTCGTTGATGCGCGTCAGCGAAGATTGATCCATCTCGATGATTGTCGTGCCAAGAAAACCTTCG
>DATHTS010000058.1:0-2399 GCA_035462935.1 Pyrinomonadaceae bacterium | reverse complement strand
GGGAAATATTTGACCAAAGCCTCCAACGGCTTTTGGCATTCTTATTATTTTACGCTCGGCGGCTTTCATGAGCCGATTCAAATCGGCAAGCGAAATCTGGAAATCACGGAAGAATCCTGCCGGAATTGTCATCAGCAAATGGTCGAATCAATCACGGTTTCGCTCAAAGAAGAGCATTCCGGCGAGGTTTCTTGTGTCCGCTGTCATCGCTCGGTCGGGCATCAGCATTGAAAATAATTATCAAGCGAGGGGAAAATGGAAAATCAGGAAAACAAAATTGCTGAAGAAAAAACTGTAGAAGAAAACACGGAAGCAAAAGAAACCGGAAAACAGCCTCGTTTTTACAGCTTGAAGGTTTTGATTCTGGTCGCTTTTGTCGCTTTCGGAGCGGCGATTCTCGGTCTCGCGCTTTTAACCAATATTATGGAGCGCAAGAATGAGGCGCGGAATCCTTTTTACCGCGTTGTCGAACTGACGGACGAGACGGTTGACCCGGAAATTTGGGGTAAGAATTTTCCGCTTCAATACGACAGCTATAAGAGAACGGTTGACCAGGTTCGTACTCGCTACGGCGGAAGCGAAGCCCTTCCGCATCCACCCTCAAATGCCGATCCGCGCTCGGTCGTCGCCCAATCGCGTCTGGAAGAAGACCCGCGTTTGCGGATTATGTGGGACGGCTATCCGTTCTCGGTTGATTTTCGTGAAGAGCGCGGTCACGCTTATATGTTTCTCGACCAGATTTACACCGAGCGTCAGAAGGTCGTCCAGCAGCCCGGAACCTGTATTAATTGTCACGCTTCGGTCTATACGGCTTACAAACAACTTGGCAACGGCGATATTTTCAAAGGTTTCGACGAATTAAACAAAATGCCTTATTTTGAGGCTCAAAAATTAGTAAATCATCCGGTCGCCTGTATTGACTGCCACAATCCTGAAACAATGGAGCTTCGCGTAACCCGCCCGGCGTTTATGGAAGGAATCAGGAAAATAAAGGCGGGACAAGGCATTGAAGATTATGACGTTAATACTCAAGCGACCCGTCAGGAAATGCGAAGCTTTGTCTGCGGGCAGTGCCACGTCGAATATTATTTTCAAGGTCCGGAAAAGCGTCTGGTTTATCCTTGGGACAAAGGCTTGAAGATCGAAAATATGATGGCTTATTACGACGAAATTCAGCACAAGGATTGGGTTCACGCCCGAACCGGCGCAAACGCTCTAAAGGCGCAGCATCCCGAATTTGAGATGTATAATCAAGGAATTCACGCCCGCGCCGGAGTCGCCTGCGCCGATTGCCATATGCCGTATGAGCGCACGGGCGCGATGAAAATCAGTAATCATCACGTCCGCAGCCCGGTTTTAAGTATCAATCAATCGTGCCAGACTTGTCATAAGGCAACGGAAGAAGAGCTGAAATTCCGCATCGAAACAATTCAGGAGAGAACGTATAACCTGCGAAATCTGGCGATGGACGCGCTGATGCAGTTAATTGATGATATTCAAAAAGCGAAGGAAAGCGGCGCAGCCGACACGGAACTCGCGCAAGCCCGCGAGTTTCAACGCAAAGCGCAGTTTTATCTCGATTACGTCGAAGCGGAAAACTCGATGGGCTTTCACGCGCCGGAAGAAGCGGCTCGAATTTTGGCGGAATCAATTAACTTTACCCGTTTGGGTCAAACGTCTCTGCGAAACGTGAGACAAGCTCAAACGGCTGCCTTGCTGCCTTCGCATTAGAAATTTTAAGGAACAGCCTGAAAGATCGAATAAAGATTCCAATTATCAATTTTCAATTTTCAATTTTCAATTATTTTGCAGAGTATTAATTTTTATTTACTGCCGGATAATGGATAATTGAAAATTGATAATCGATAGTATTTTATTTTTCCCTTTATATGCTGATTGACGAATTCGATTATGGACTTCCCGAAGAACTTATCGCCCAGGAACCTCTGCCGAAACGCGAAAATTCGCGGATGTTGGTCGTGAATCGAGAAAATGGAACATGGCAGGACAAATATTTTTATAATTTTCCGAATTTTCTCCGTTCGGGCGATGTCGTCGTTTTAAACAACACGAAAGTTTTTCCGGCGCGATTGTTTGGAATATCGGAAACAGGCGCGAGAATTGAGTTGTTCTTAGTGCGCGAAACGGTAAATCAAACTTGGGAAACGCTGGCGCGTCCGGGGCGGAGATTGAAAACGGGGAAAAGGATTTTTTTCGGCGAGAATTTGTCGGCTGAGGTTTTAGAAAAAAATGCAGACGGGCATATTTTGGTAAAGTTTGAAGCAGCGGGAAATTTCGAGCAAATTCTTGATGAAATCGGCAAAACGCCTTTGCCGCCGTATATCAAGCGCGACGAAAATTTTACGGACAAAGACCGCGAGCGTTATCAAACCGTTTTT
>DATHTS010000057.1:0-3434 GCA_035462935.1 Pyrinomonadaceae bacterium | reverse complement strand
TTTCGCCCAATCAAAATCCTTTACATTTTTGATCTTTCGCCCCAAATACTCACTATGACAATAAAGCCCGTTTACGGGTTGATTTTTCAAATACGAGTCTGCCAGTGAGGAAAATCTGCCGACAATTGGGTTTGACATTCCAGCCTCGATACATTCAAACCCAAGCGCTTCAGAGAACAAGACCTTTAAAGCCATATCGCTAAATTGAAAAAAATTCCATGGTCTTTCATGGGATGAAAAAGAAAAATGTGTTTCTATAAAAACAATGCCGCCCACCTTCAGCAATTTTGCGATTTCCGCGGCGACCACCCAGGGCATTGCAAAATGTTCAAAACTAGCGCTTGAATAAATTATGTCAAATTTGTCTTTTTCTTCAAAATAAGATGAGAGCTTATGAGCATCTCCTACCACATCGACATTTTTGCCGGGATAATAATCAAAACCTATATAAACTGCTTTGGCAAATTCGTTTCGAGCATTGGAGGCTCCCGTTACCTCGCGACTCCCTATCTCCAATATTCTCATTCCGGGTTTATTACCAATCTCATACAAATACTTTTGCCATTTCTGATGACTGACTATTTTTGAAATAGGAACATCCGGCGCTAAATAAGACTTGTCAAACCTTGTTTCTATTAACAAAGATAATTTGCGATAGACCCGAAAAATAATTTGGAAAGGTTTCTTCATAATTGACGGTTTTGCGGCTACAAAATTATTTACAAACAACTCCAAGCGCCGTTGACAACCATTGCCGGCGCTCCGCTTCCTCCGGCTTGACAGGGCGTTGTGTCGCGTCGGCAGTTCGAGCAATAAACCATCGAGCCGTTTGATTTCCCCGTCGGCAGGGCGTTTTGCAAAAATGAAGCCATCTGAACCGGCGCGGCGAATTCAACATCCGTTCCGAAATAAGTCGGATGTCCCTGAACCTTTCCCTCACCGGGCTGGGCTGTCATAAAAATCACCGTTGCCCGGTCGAATTTTCCCGAAACTACGCCTTCACAGCCCACACTGGAAATATAACCGTCGGCGCAGAAACGGTCGCCCGTCGAATAAACGCGCAGGCGGTCGTCGGCGCGAAAGGTCTTCGGTCCGTAAAGGTTTCCGACTGAAACTAAATGCATTCGCGCTTTGAATTCAATCGGGTCGTAAAGCACATTGTTCAAAAACGTCATCGGGTAAGTGTATTGTCCGGCGTAAGGATTTTCCACCGCATTATAACGAAGCGAATACGTCATTGATTCGCATTGCGAGCCGATTACCGTCATAATTCCAATGTCGAGAATATCTATAAAAGTTCCTCCGCGGGCATGCAGGAAGCCGCCGCCGAAAGTATCTTGAATTAAAACAGCGGTTACCCGTTCAAAACGCATCGAATCCGCCTTTTGGGTATTTGTTCTCGGAGGATTGATAAACAAACTGCCGGAAATTTTCCAATCCGAATTGCGAATATTGGTGTAAATTCCCGTATCTGTAATATAAATAAAACGGCAATGATTAATTTTTATATAATCGAACTGCCAATTAAGATCGGTTACCGGCAAGCCGTAAGCGGAGATTCCACGCCAAAGATAGGAAAAGCTAACCCGCTCGAAATAAAAATCCTGACTCGATGTAAAAGCGCCCAAAGCCTCGATTCCGATGGTTTGATTCAAACTATTACCAAATAGCTCCAAATCCTTGACGGTAACTTTTTCAGTACATTCGCCGAGACGAAAAATGGCGCGGTTTGTCGCGTTTAATGAAATGCGGCTGGGATTTTTTTGGACGACATTATTGGTCGCGGCATTAGATTGAAGACCGCTCACGCCTTGAATGACAATGCCTGAAGGCAAAGCCAGTCCTTTAAAATTCGGAACGTTGCCGACTAAATAATCGCCTTCGGGAATCTGCAAAGTTCCGCCGTTTCGCGTGGCGATAAAAGCAAAGGCGCTTCTGAAGGCGAGCGTGTCGTCGGTTCTGCCGTCGCCGACCGCGCCGAAATCCCGAATGTTGTAAAAGCCGAGAGTCTTTTCATCCGGCGTGGCAATCCAATCGTATGTGATTGGTCCGCTGAATTGGTCGCCGTTAAATGTAATTCGATATTTTTTGTCCTCGCCCTGAAAACACCATTTGAAGGTTTGGGCGTTTGCCCGCATTGTGGCGGTCGAACCGCTCTGTGTAACTTGAGTACCGGAACCCGCGCAAGGTGAAATTTTCAAAGGCGTCGCAGGATTGAGATCGGTAATGGTGATAACGGTTGTCGGCGGCACATAGCGAATCGCGCAGGTAGCGGAGGTCTGTTTTTCCGGCACGTCCAGAATAATGTTGTAGCCTTCAAATTTATTCTGCTGGCTGAGAGCGTTCCCCGCGCAGGTCAAAACGATTAAAAGAGAGAAAATAAAATTCTGATATTTCATAAAAATTCACCTTCAAAATACAAAAAAACAATTTAACCGACAAAAGTTCGCGGATTTTTTACGGGATTTGCGAAATTTAAGATTAATTCGGAATATACTCGACTTCGCTCGACCGAATAAATTGAAAAAGGCGGCGCAGAAGACCTGGCGAAATACTGAGCATCATCAAAATCGCTGAAAGCTTTAATTTATGAACGAGAGGCAACCCGAGCTTTTCGGCTTTTTGCCTGGCTTGGCGGAAGGCGGCAGCCGCTTCCTCCCAATTTCCTTGATTCAAATAAATCTTACCCTTTGACCGCAGCAAAGCCGCTTCTTCTTTTTCGATATGCCTTTCTATTATCCGGTTTTCTTCCTCGGTAAATTCCAATTTCCGCTGCAAAATACGCCAGACATTTATACATCGCTCGTTTCGCTGCCGCAAATCGCCCGAACCGCTTCCCGGACGAAGCCGAAACTTAAATAAAACTTTTCCCAAACAGCCGAAACGAGTGCCGCGAAAAATCATCCGCATATACAAATCAAAATCTTCAGTGCGGGTGACTTGCGGGTCAAAGCCTCCGACCGCCAGAAGGTCTCTGCGGCGAACCAGAGTTCCCGAAGGCAGAATCAAACATCTGCCTTCAATAAACATACTTCTGGTAACTTCGCCGCGCGGAGGATTAAACGGCAGAAGTGTTTTACCGGCTTGGCTGCTCACGCCGAAAAGTTTCGCGACGGCAAAAACGAGATCGTAATTGTTTGCTTCGAGAAATTCCACCTGTTCCTGAAGATAGTTCGGAAACCAGATGTCGTCGGCGTCAACAAAAGCGATGTAATCGCCTCTGGCTTCGAGTGCGGCAAGATTACGGGCAACGCAAACGCCTTCATTTTCGGATTTATCAATAAAAATTATTTTTTCCTTGTAGGGCTTCAAAACCTCTATGAGCTGCGAGGTATCCGGCGCGGCGTCGTTGACGACAAAAATCTCGAAATCGGTAAAAGTTTGCGCGAAAACCGAATCGAGCGTTTCGGAAATAAACTCAGCCGTATTGTATG
>DATHTS010000056.1:0-14561 GCA_035462935.1 Pyrinomonadaceae bacterium | reverse complement strand
GAAACGGATGTTTATTTTTCACCGACAATTCCCGATGTTTTGAGCAAAGTCGAAGTTAAAAGGGATGCCGAGGGAAATATCACAAAACTTGTTTCATATGAGCCGAGCGGCACGTATTCTTTTAAGAGAATCAGCATAGAAAAACCGAAAATTACGGCTAACGAGTTGATGGCGAAAACGATTGACGCGCTTGGCGGCGAAGCGAATTGGCGAAAACTTAATTCGCGGACGACGACTTTTGAAATTGATTTTGTCCATCAAGGCTTAAAGGGCACAGGCGCGACGTATGAAAAAGCCCCGAATTTAGCGTCGAATCAGATAAAGATTGCGGCTTTCGGCAAAACCGTCGCCACGATTGAAGATTATTTTGACGGAACGGCGAGCATCGAGAGAACCAGTTTTTCGCCCGAAGAAAAACATTCGGGAACGCGGCTCGAAGACATTAAATTATCCAGCGATTTTTACGGTCTGGCGAATTGGAAGAAAAATTTCAAGGATGTAAAAATTTCGAGCGTTGAAAAAGTCGGCGATGAAGAAGCTTATAAGGTGGTTTTCAAACCGGAAAAGGCGAGCGAGGTTACTTATTACATTTCGACCAAAACGTTTCTGCCTCTAAAGCGGGAAAGCGTGATTGTTTCCAGCACTTCATCGCAGAAAATCCCGGCGAGCCAAACCTTTGCCGATTACCGAACGGTTGACGGCGTAATGATTCCTTTCAAGACAACTATGTCAAATCCGGGATCGGGCGACGCGGTGGTTTATTTGAAGGAAGTAAAACATAACGTCAAGATTGACGATAAGAATTTTAAACCGTAATCTGCCGAAAATAATTTGCCCGCGAAATACGCGAATGACACGAAAGAAAAAACATAAAGTGAATGGGAATAATTCTTTATGTTTTCTCTTTTTCGTATGTTTCGCGTATTTCGCGGGCAGTATATTTCTTCTTCTAACTCACCGTTTTAGTTTGCTCTAATGCGGCGCTTTCCGCTTTCGCAGTAGATTCAACCGCGACCTTATAATCGCATTTGTCGCAATAGTTAATCGTGCCTTCTTTTTTGGTGGTTTTCTCTAAAAGAAAAGGCGCGTTACACTGCGGGCAAGGCTCGGTAATCGGTTTATCCCAGAAAACCACGTCGCATTTCGGATACTCCGAGCAGCCGTAAAACGTCTTGCCGCGCCGCGATTTTTTCACGACAATTTCGCCTTTGCAGCCCGGTCGAGTGCAGGCAATACCGAGCGTGTCGCGCTTGACGTAATCGCATTTCGGGTAATTCGAGCAGGAGATAAATTCGCCGTAGCGACCTTGCCGTTTGACGAGCTTCGCGCCGTCCTTCGGGCAGATTTCATCGAGTTCGACCGGCGGCGGGGCTTTGACGGTTTCGCCGCTTTTCTTGTCAATCTTGCGGATATTCTTACATTCAGGATATCCGGTGCAGCCGTAAAACGAACCGAAACGACCCTTTTTCAAAGCCATATCTTTACCGCATAATTCGCAAACAGCGACTTCTTCGGATTGACCTTCGGATTTATTCTCCCCATTTGCTTGAGTTTCCGCCTCTGCCTTTTTGCTCCCGACTTCTCTCGTCGTCTTGCATTCGGGATAATTCTCGCAAGCCAAAAACTGCCCGAAACGCCCGAATTTTATCACCATTCCCGAACCGCAGTTTTCGCAAATCTCGTCGGTCGGAATCGAGGTTTTCTTTTTGTTTTTAATGTTCTCTTCGGCGCTGGCTAGTTTGAGCTTGAACTTGTCGTAAAATTCGTGCAGAGCGCTGCGCCAATCGAGTTTTCCTTCCTCAATATTATCGAGGTCTTCCTCCATTCGCGCCGTGTAAGCCGTGTCGAAAATCTCGTCAAAATTTGCCACCAGCAAATCATTCACGGTTACGCCGAGCGGTGTCGGGCGAAAACGACCTTCGAGCTTTTCGACGTATTCCCGATCCTGAATCGTCGTCATAATCGCCGCGTAAGTCGAAGGTCTGCCGATGCCTTTTTCTTCGAGCGCTTTTACCAAGGTCGCTTCCGTGTAACGCGGCGGCGGCTCGGTAAAATGCTGGTTCGGCGTGATTTCATTTAATTTTAAATTCTCGCCTTTTTCAACTTTCGGCAAACTGCGTTCTTCGTCGTCATCTTCGCCTTCCTGCGGTTTTTCGTCGCGTCCTTCCTGATAAACTTTCAAAAATCCGTCGAATTTCTGCACCGAACCCGTTGCGCGGAAAGTAAAACGCCCGGCTTTAATATCAATTGTCGTCTGGTCAAAAACGGCGGGCGTCATCTGCGAAGCGACAAAACGCTGCCAGATTAAGCGGTAAAGTTTATACTCATCAACCGAAAGATAATTTTTCAAATTTTCCGGCGTGCGATTTACATCCGTCGGGCGAATCGCTTCGTGCGCGTCCTGCGCTCCTTTTTTGCCGCGATAAAAATTCGGTTTTTCCGGCAGATAGGGCTTGCCGTATTCGCCGCCGATGAATTCGCGGGCTTCCGCAAGAGCCGTGTCTGAAACTCGCGTTGAATCCGAACGCATATAAGTTATTAAACCGACTAAACCTTCACTCCCGATTTCCACGCCTTCGTAAAGTTTCTGCGCGACGCTCATTGTCTTTTTAACGGAAAATCCGAATTTGCGCGCGGCTTCCTGCTGTAATTTGGAAGTGATAAACGGCGGCGTCGGATTTCGTTTTCTTTCCTTGGTCGTTACCGAATCAACGACGAAATCCTGCTTTTTCGCTTCTTCGACAATTTCTTTGGCGGTTTTTTCATCTTTGATATGTATTTCGTTTTTCTTTAAATCCTGGTCGAAACCGCCTGTTTTAACCGTTAAATCTTCAATTTTATAAAGCCTCGAATCAAAAGCGGGCGGAAGTTTCGCTAAAAGATTGGCAACGATTGACCAATATTCGGTCTGCACGAAACTTTCAATTTCACGCTCTCGCTCAACAACTAAACGTACCGCAACGGTTTGAACGCGACCCGCGCTCAATTTTCCGCCGATGTTTTTCCACAAAAGCGGCGAAACCTTATATCCGACCAACCGGTCTAAAATGCGCCTCGCCTGTTGCGCATCAACCAAGTTTTTATCAATTTCTTTCGGGTGATTGAACGCTTCTTTAATGGCATTTTTCGTGATTTCGTTGAACATCACGCGAAAAACCGGCTTGGCGGGACGCTTCGGCACAATTTCTTCCGCCAGATGCTGACAGATAGCTTCGCCTTCGCGGTCAGGGTCAGCCGCCAGATAAATCGCGTCCGATTCCCTCGCCGCTTTTTTTAGGTCGGAAACTACCTTTTTATTATTGCGTTTCTTTTTATCGGGAATAACTTCATAAAGCGGCTCGAAATTGTTTTCGACATCCACGCCTAACTCCTTCGTCGGCAAATCCTTGATATGCCCGATTGAGGCAAGAACTTGATAACCGCTCCCCAGATATTTATTGATTGTTTTCGCCTTGGCAGGCGATTCGACGATAACTAAATTTTTACCCATTGTGTTCTAAATTAAATTTTTACAAAACCTCTTGTTCGTTTCGAGAGATAATCAAATCACGTGCTTGCTCCAGCGTCAAGCCGTCAAATTCAAACTGCATCCAGCTTTCGCGCTCCGGCGCGAAAGTATGAATTTTTTGCGTCGAGCCGTCTTCCAGCCAAACCGTAATTTCCAAAAGATTCGTATCTTTCCGCCCGACAATCTTCACATTCCGAATCGTGTCCTTTGATGCAGGCAAAGCCGATTCGGCTTTCAATTTTTTTACCGCCTCCGCCATTTCCAACAGCGACAAAAAAGGCTCTATCCCGTAAGCGCGGCGAACGGCGTGACATTTATCGCTTCCGGCTTCGAATAAGCGGCAGGCGCGCGGTCTCTGTTCGTAAATCCGGCAGCTTACCTGCTCGCCGATTGTTCCGTCCAATGCCGCGCAGGAAAATGTTTCATCGCTTCGCTTCAAAAATCGGTCAACGACAATTCCGCCCTCAGCCGTTATTTCCCAAAAATCTTCCATCGGAACTTTTTCTAACGGGCTGACTCCGATGCACGGCGAAGACGCACAGCACGCTCCGCAGGTCATACAATCGGGAATCGGCGCGTCAGACGGCGTAATAACATTTTGGGCGACGGTATTTGATAAACCGTCCGTAAGTATCTGCGGCGGCAAAAGATTCTGCCAGATTTGCTCATACATCTCGTCCAACATCGGATAAAATTCTTCCTCCGAAAACGTTTTACGCCGCGTAATTTGAACAAATCCGTCTTTTTCCATTTTTCCGAAAAAAATATGTCAGACACAAAAACGTGCTGACATTCTGACTTCTAACACCTAAAGCAATTTTGTGTCAAACCTTAATTTAACCTTAATCGGTTTATTGTAAATTTCCAAACTACTCTGCCGGATGAAAGCCGATTGGAAAGATATTAGAGCGATTAAAGTTTGAATATTTGGTTCAGAGTCCACGCTTTAGCGTGTTTTTTTCCTTACAAAGACAAACTAAAGTTTGGACTCTGAACTTTATTTCTGATTTTTGGAATTGCTTCTATTTATGAATGCCTTAGTCGAAACTGGCGGCAATTATAAAACAAAATTGATACGCGTTCAGATAAGAAATAAGTTGACAAACCTTTTCTAAAGTTTTACTTTAGCTCATAAGTTTTAAAGTCTTTCCGAAATTTTTATAAAAGCCTGTGAATAACGAATTTAACATCCCCGTCCGAACCGAAGGCGATACGGCTGTTGTTTTTGCCGGTGATTATCTGAACAAATTGAGCGGCGAGCGCATCGAGCGCGAATGCAAGCGGCAGATTGAAGCGGGCTGTCAGAAATTGGTGGTCAATTTTGCCGATACGGAAATCGTCAACAGCATCGGCGTTTCCATTCTTTTAGGCGTGATTGACGTGGCGCAGGGCGCAGGCGCGAAAGTCGTTTTTTCCGATGTCAACGAGGATACGATTGAGCTTTTCGAGATGCTCGGATTGACAAATCACGTTGAAGTTGAGAACTGAGAAATGAGAAGTGAGAAATGAGAGGTAAAAAACAGTTCTCACCTCTCACTTCTCATTTCTCACTTAAAAAAATGTCTGAAAACCAACAAAAACTGATTCATACTTTCGGTGCGCTGGCGGAGCTGGGACACGAGGTCGCTCATAAGCAGAATTTTCAAGAGATGATGCGAACATCGCTTCATCTGCTCTTGGGCAGTCTGGGGATTATGCGCGGCGGAATAGCGCGTTATTCGCGCTATACGCACGAGCTTAATATGCTCACTCTGCGAGGGCTGGGCGAGGAATTTCCGCTTGGTTTGACGCTTTGCTATGAAGACGAACGACAATTTTTGACCAACGGGCTCGCGCCGATTGAAGTTTCGCAGGCGAAAGTTTTACCGTTTTTTCAGATTTACGATCACAGTTTTGAAACAAGAAAAATCGAACTGCTCGTGCCGCTCGTGATCCGCGATGAAATGGTCGGCGCGGTTTTTCTGGGCGAAAAAGCGACGGGCGAGCCGTTTACCTCTTACGACAAAGACGTTATCAGCGCGATGGCGCGGCACATCGGCGTCGGAATCGCGCAAAGAAATTTGATGGCGGAACTCGAACGCCGCGCCGAAGAAAATCGCCAGCTTTACGACGGTCTGCGATTGACTTATAAAGATACGGTGAAGGCGTTTGCCGCCGCGATTGACTGCAAGGACAAATACACCGAAGGGCATTCGGTCAGAGTTGGCAAATACTCCGAGATCATCGCCCAGGAACTCGGCTGGAGCGGCGAAGAAGTCGAAGGCGCGGCGATTGCCGGATATCTGCACGATGTCGGGAAACTTACCGTCGAGCGCAACATCATCAACGCCCCGTATCGCATCAACGCCAAAGAATCCGCCGAACTGAACAAGCATCCGGTCGTCGGCTATGAAATCCTGCTCCCGATTCATCATCCATACACTGACGTTCCGCTCGCCGCCAAATATCATCACGAACGCCTCGACGGGCGCGGCTATCCCGACGGACTCGAAGACCGCGAGATTCCCTACATTGCCAAAATCGTCAATCTAGCTGATTCCTTCGACGCGATGACCACCGACCGACCTTACAAAAAGCGTAGACCGGCAAACGAAATAGTCGAGGATTTGCAGAGAAATTCGGGCAAGCAGTTCGCGCCCGAACTCGTTAAAGCCTTTTGTCAGGGAATGCTGAAGGAATTGATCGGCGAGAGAAAAGAAAAAAGATTTCGCCGCCTGCTGGGAAGAGATTATATGGAAGCCGAAGGAATCGTGCCGATGTTGAAAAACGCATTGAACGATTTGGGCGCGACTTCCGGTTTGACTTTGGTGAGTTTGGATTAATCGTAATCAAATATAATATTTCTTATTTGTATTAATAGATTTTAATACTTTAATGTTTTTCCAATTCTGGCGGCAAATAATTTTCTAATAATTTCGCTGACTTTTTGACTTTTAGAACTTAGATAAGGATCGGTTGCTCCTTCATGTAATATTTTACTTCTGAGATTATATGCATCATCAATAATTTGAAGGGCATCACTTTCGTTTGGCAGAAGTTCATGGACTGTTCGTAATAAAGACTGTCGGATTGATTCACTTTTGAGTTCATTCAATCGACCTTTTAGCGAATTCTTTAATTTATTTATTTCTTCTTTATTTTCTTCTGAAATTTCAGGAACATCTAAATTTTGAAGTTCTTTTTTAAAAACATCTATCAGTTTTTGAATACTATCTGGATAATCATTCCGAATCGAAAGTGGTTCTAAAGACGACACAAGACTGATAAACTTTGTTCGTTCAGTCATTTCTAAATTGGCGGATGAGAATATTTCCATTGAAAGAAGTAGATTATTATCAACTTGTGATGAAGTAGTTATTGCTTCATTCAATAATTCAGCCCAAGCATTTATTTCAGTCCTCATAAGAAGTCTGAAATCGGCTCTAAAAGAAAGTCCTCCGTTTGAAGAAATCCGATTATAAATAATATATGGAAGGGATGTGTCATAATCTAGGCGCATTGGGAATCTATGAGAAATAGATGCCCACAAAAGAGCTAATGTAAGTTTGAATCCTTTTTCTTCCGCTTCAGTAGCAGTAGTAAATCCCTCAATGGTTGCTTCGTATCTCTGTAAGTAATTATTCGGAGAATAAGGTTGTTCGGAGGATAATCCAAGGGTAATTATCATATCATCTACTACAATGAGAGAAACATCCCCATCAATTTTTACTTCAACCTCATTGCTTAACAAAAATTTGACTTTTGCACCATAGGGTCTTCTTTTTGGCTCTTGAGCGATTTCGGTAAGGAGTTTTTTCTTTTGCATAATTTCAAAAGATAGTTGTCCTGGAAAAAGACAATCAAAATTCAATAATTTCTTTGTCTTTTTTCAAAAGCATATTGACAATTTCGCTTCTATCAACATCTTTTTCATCAGCCAGTTTTTGCACAAATTCAGCCACTTCAGGCTCTAAGTAGATCGGCAGGTTAAATTCTGCTCTGGGATGATAAAATTTTCCTCTCTCTCCCTTTGAAAAATCGTATTCTTTTTTCATTTTTAATATTGTTCCCTTTCGGATTTTGTCGCTTTTCGCGCTGAAATAATTCTAATTTTCCAAATATCTTCGCTTACGATTTTGAAAGTATGTGAAACGGTAAGCAAAATACCGCTTTTATCGAATCCTATTGTAACCCATCTTTCTTCCTGCTCGCTATGTTCTTCATCTGGAATTGAGAGCGCGTTTGGGTCTCGAAAAATTGTGGAAGCTCTTTCAAAACTCGTTTTATGTTTGCGTAAATTGCTTTTTGCCTTTTTTATGTCCCAATCAAAATCATAATGCATAGTCCTGTTTTTAGCGGTCATTCTTCATTTGCTTTAATATTGCCTTTTATTTCCCAAAGCATCACGAATCGTAAAACGATAAAAATAATTAATGTGCTGCCAACCGCTAAAACATAGCGTTCCAAACCGACAACCATTCCCACAGCGCTCGTCGTCCAAATCGAAGCAGCAGTCGTCAAGCCTCTAACTTTTCCCTGCTCCCGCGCGACAAAAATTATTCCAGCGCCGAGAAAACTGATTCCGGTTACGACGGCTTCGACAATTCTGATCGGGTCAAACTGCATGGTGCCGTGAAATTCACGGTAGCGCATAACGAATGATTCGCCCAGAACAACAAACAAAACCGAGCCGATGCCGACCAGAATGTGCGTTCGCAAGCCTGCCGCCTTGCCTGCTCTTTCGCGCTCCCAGCCTAAGAATCCGGCGAGGACGATAATCACCAGCAAGCGCAGGAAAATACTAAAATCATCCTGTAAATTATTAATAATCAGAAAATTCATAGAATCCTTGAAGTTACACCTGATATTAAATCATTGTTAATGGAATGTTAAGATTTTTGCGTTTTATTTTCTAAAAGCTGTACGAATTTTTTCGCTGCTAGTGAAAGATTTCTATCGCTGCGGTAAATCACGCCGACGGGTCGCACCCAATCTTTTTCGGCAAGCTCGACGACGGCAAGCTGCCCGTTTTTCTTTTCGTCCCGGACAGCCGGATGCGGAACAATCGCCAAGCCGAAACCTACTTCGACAGCGCGTTTGATAGTTTCGATGTTGTCGAATTCGGCGACTTTGCGGACTTCGACGCCGTTTGCCTTTAGAATTTTGTCGGTCGCTTTTCGGGTCGGAATATCGCGCTCGAACAGAACGAAATCACGCCCATTGAGTTCCTTTGATTTTATCTGCTCGCGCTCGGCAAATTCGTGATCCGGCGGGCAAATCAAAACGAGCCGGTCGCTCTGCATCGGCACGACGGTCAAACCGCGTCTTTGTTCGGGAAAAGAAACTATTCCGAGTTCGACCGTTCCGTCCAAAACGTCGCGCACGACGCGGGTTGTTCTCGAATATTCAAGATCAATTTTGGCGGCGGGAAATTTCGACATAAATTCGCGCACCTTTGGCGGCAATTCGTGAAGACCAACGCTGTAAACGGTGGCGACTTTCACCACGCCGCCGATTTTTCCGACCAAACTTCGCATACTTTCCTGAAGCTGGTCATAACATTCCAGAACATTTTTGCTCTCGCGGTAAAAAACTTCCCCGGCAGGCGTAAGGCGAATCTCGCGCCGCCCGCGCACTCTTTCCAAAAGACGGCGTTTAAATTTTTCTTCCAAAGTGCGAATCTGCTGGCTGACGGCTGACTGCGTGACAAAATTTCGCTCCGCCGCCAATGAGAAACTCTGCATTTCAACTAAATCGCAGAATACGTTTAAGGTTTCTATATGCATAACTTGTCAGTCGTTAGTTGCTCGTTGTTCGTTGTTCTTTGCAAGTTAAGATTTAATCTGCTTCTCAGTTTCTAATTAACAACTAACAACGAACCACTAACAATGAACTAAATTAATAATAAGAATTTCTGAACAATTCTCACAATAGATTTCATTTTATCTTATTTTGAAAACTATGTATTATAAAATTTATGTTTTAAATTGCCGATTTGCGGTTTTGCGTTTAAAATTCAACAAATACAACTGCAAATCAGAAATCTAAAGAGGCTAATATAAATGGCGACCAGATTGAGCAGGACTTTTATTTTGCGAAAGCTGCACCAGATAACCGGGATTGTTCCGCTCGGCGCGTTTTTCTTTGTGCATATGTATACGAATTCCAAAGCGATGGGCGGCGCGAAGGTTTTCAATGAAGCGGTTGGCGATATTCATCATATTCCGTATCTGCTTTTTGTCGAGATTTTCGGTATTTTCCTGCCGCTCGCTTTTCATTCGATTTACGGGATAATCATTTCGGCGGAAGCGAAGGCAAACAATCTTTCATATAATTACGGCAGAAACTGGTTTTACACTTTCCAGCGAATTACGGGTGTTTTCCTCTTTTTCTTTCTTTTGTTCCACATTTTAAATTTGCGCTTCGGCGTGATTCCCGGTCTGGTCTCCTACGGAAATCCGGTTGCGGGAAACTCTGCCGAGGCATTTAGAATCGTTTCACTGGAATTTCAGAACGCCGGAATTTTGATTTTTTATATTCTTGGAGTAGCGGCTACCGCGTGGCATTTGGCTTACGGTATTTGGCTGTTCGCGGTTGATTGGGGGATTGTCATCGGCGAAAAGGCGCAAAAAGTCGCGCTTTACGCTTGTATTGCCCTTGCAGCAGGGTTGTTTGCCGTCGGCACAAACGCGGCGGTCGCGTTCGTGCGTCCATGCGGTTTGCTTCCGCAGACATTTTGTTCTGAATTGGAAGAAAAGAAGATTATCGGGCAACCAGGGAAACTTTAGTTTGAAAGTGATATGAGTGAAGGTCACCGTTGGATTGAACAAGACCGCTTTGGGAATCAGATTTATTTAACCGAAGAGCGTTGGGAACATATTACGCAACCAGCGAATCATCCGGAAATGCTGGATTATGAAAATGAATTACAGGAAACCATTCGCATAGGTCGCCGGAAACAAGAAATGCTCAATCCGCAAAAATATCGTTATTCAAAAGCGTTTGATAATCTGACAGCGAAAAACACGCATATAGTCGCAGTTGTTGTTTTCAGGTTTTCCGAAAATGAAGAAGGAAATTTAACGCCGAATAATTTTATTGTAACGGCATATCAGAAAAGGGTTTGGTAGAAGTTATGAAGGAGCCGATTTTTAAATACGACGAGTTGAGCGACACGATGTATGTTTCATTCGCGCCGGGAGAAACCGGCACAGGCATCGAACTCAACGAGCATATTCTTTTACGGATAAATGAAACCGAGAAATATGCCATTGGTTTAACTCTTTTTGATTATTCGGTCTTGGCACAACCGACGGAGATTGGTTATCGCAGTTTGCCTCTCGGCGGTTTGGCTGATTTGCCGGGTGAAATGCGCGAATTAGTAATTGAGATTTTGCATACGTTTCCAGTGCGGGAAATTTTATCGTTGTCGGCTTACACGCCCTCAACACTTGAAACAATTCCGATAACCTCTCTACAACATTCGGTATTGGAAAGAAAAGCGGCATAAAATTTTGGATTAGAAATTATGGCATCAAACGGATTAAGAATAGCGGTAGTCGGCGGCGGTTTGGCGGGGCTGGCGGCGGCGATGAAGATTGCCGAAGCGGGGCACGAAGTTGATTTGTTTTCGATTGTTCCCGTAAAACGCTCGCACTCGGTTTGCGCTCAAGGCGGAATTAACGGCGCAGTCAACACGAAAGGTGAGGGCGATTCGCCCTGGAAGCATTTTGACGACACGGTTTACGGCGGCGATTTTTTGGCAAATCAGCCGCCCGTCAAAGCGATGTGCGAAATGGCTCCCGCGATCATTTATCTGTTTGACCGAATGGGCGTTCCGTTCTCACGCACGCGCGAGGGATTGCTAGATTTCCGGCGTTTCGGAGGAACTTTGCATCACCGAACGGCGTTTGCGGGCGCTTCGACCGGTCAGCAGCTTCTTTACGCATTGGACGACCAGGTTCGCAAATGGGAAACCAATGGAAAAGTTACCAAATATGAAGGCTGGGAAATGATGTCGCTCGTTTTGGACGACCATCAGGTTTGTCGCGGAATCGTGGCGATGAATCTGCAAACGCTCGAACTCAAGGCTTTTCCAGCCGATGCCGTGATTATGGCGACTGGCGGACCGGGGCTTATTTTCGGAAAATCCACAAATTCGATGGTTTGCACCGGAAGCGCCAATGCCGCCTGCTATCTGCAAGGCGCTCGATACGCCAACGGCGAATTTATTCAAGTTCATCCGACTTCGATTCCGGGCGAGGATAAATTGCGCTTAATGAGCGAATCGGCTCGCGGCGAAGGCGGGCGCGTTTGGGTGCCGAAAAATCAGGGCGACGCGCGCGATCCGAAAAATATTCCGGTTGCGGAACGCTGGTATTTTCTCGAAGAAAAATACCCGGCGTATGGCAATTTAGTTCCGCGCGATATTGCCACGCGAGAGATTTTTCAGGTTTGTCTGGAAGGCTTCGGAATTGGCGGCGAAAATCAGGTTTATCTCGATTTGACTCATATTCCGGCTGAAACTTTAACAAGAAAATTAGGCGCGATTCTTGAGATTTACGAGATGTTCGTCGGCGACGACCCGCGTTATGTTCCGATGCGCATTTTTCCCGGCGTTCATTATTCGATGGGCGGGCTTTGGGTTGATTTCGAGCAGAGAACAAACATTCCCGGTCTTTTTGCGGCGGGCGAGTGCGATTATTCGGTTCACGGCGCGAACCGCTTGGGCGCAAACTCACTGGTTTCCTGCGTTTATGGCGGTTTTGTCGCCGCGCCTTCGGCAATTGATTACGCGAAAAACGTCGAACGCAAAAACACCGAAACGAACGGCATTCATGATGCCGAACTCAGACGGCAGCAGGAGATCAACGACCGCTTGTTGAAACAAACCGGAACGGAAAATCAATATAAAATCCACGATGAAATGGGCAAATGGATGACGGATAATGTTACCGTTGTTCGCTACAACGACCGTTTAAAGACAACGGATGAAAAATTGCTCGAATTAATGGACAGATACCAGCGGATTTCCATCAACGATTCGAATCTCTGGGCGACTCAGGCGGTTCCGCACGCGCGGCAGCTTTGGAATATGCTCAATTTAGCGCGCGTCATCACGCTCGGCGCGTTGAACCGTAACGAATCGCGTGGAGCGCATTACAAACCCGATTTTCCCGAACGCGACGATGAAAATTGGCTGAGAACGACAATCGCCGAGTATTCGGCGGAAGCGCCCGTGTTTTCTTATGAAGCAGTTGACATTGGATTGATAGAACCCAGAAAGCGCGATTATTCAAAGGGCAAAAGCGCTTCGGCTGCCGCAACGGAAAAAGGCGGAGCGCCGCAAGTTCCTGCTCAAGGATGGGAGGCTAAGCCGGAGAATTTAACCGGCGAAAAATTTTGGAATGAGGACGGCGAGAGACTTCGAGAGGGTGAGTCTTTTGAAGAAATAGCTGAAGAAAATATAGAAAAATCCGAAGAATGACGGCTTTACCGAAAAAAAAGAAATATACGCCTGAAGAATACTTGGCTTTGGAGAAAAAAGCCGAGTTTCGGAGTGAGTATTGGAACGGAAAGATTGTCGCAATGGCTGGCGGGACGGAGAATCACAACACGATCACGCTTAATGTTGCAACGGATTTACGAACACGATTAAGGGGCAAATGCCGACTTTTTGCAATTGATGTGAAAGTTTGGATAGACGTTTGGAGTAGCTTTGTCTATCCCGATGTTTTCGCAGTCTGCGGCGAGTCGCGCTATTACGCGAACAGGCAGGATATTTTGACAAATCCGCATTTAATCGTCGAAGTTCTATCCGAAGGCACAAAAGCCTTTGACAAGGGCGACAAATTTCTAGCTTACCAGACTTTAGAATCTTTGCAGGAATACGTTTTAATTGACCAGCAGAAATATCTGGTTGAGCAATTTATCAAACAAACCGATGGAAGTTGGAAATATTACGCCACCATAGGACAGGAAAGCGAGATAACTTTTTATTCGGTAGATCAGAAATTGAAATTACGGGAGATTTACGATCTGGTTGAATTTGAAGAAGAAAATTTATGAGCGAGAACGGCAACGGACATATAGAGAAAAAGGTTTTGGAAAATCCGCCGAAGACGGTTGACATTAAGATTTTGCGCACTGAAAAATACGGCGCGACGAGCTTTTGGGAAACGTTTGAGATTCCTTACCGGAGAAACTTAAATGTGATTTCTGTTTTGATGGATATTCGCAAAAATCCCGTTACAAAGGACGGCAAACAAACCACGCCGCCGGTTTGGGATATGAATTGTCTGGAGCAGGTTTGCGGCATCTGCACGATGGTGATTAACGGGCGCGTGCGCCAATCCTGCTCGGCTTTGATTGACGATTTGCTGATTGCGACGGGCGGAAATACAGTAACTTTAGAACCGATGTCGAAATTTCCGACCGTGCGGGATTTAAAAGTTGACCGCTCGGAAATGTTCGTTCATCTTAAACGCACACACGCTTGGATAGAACTCGACGGAACTTACGATTTAGGACCGGGACCGCAGATTTCGCAGGAAATGCAGCAGGAACGCTATGCTTATTCGCGCTGTATGACGTGCGGCTGCTGTCTGGAAGCCTGCCCGCAATATCACGAGGACAACTACATCGGACCGCAGGCGATTGCGCAGGTTCGCCTTTACAATATGCACCCGACCGGCAAAATGCAGCGCGACGAACGCTTGGAAGCTCTGATGGGCGACGACGGCATCACCAATTGCGGCAACGCGCAAAACTGCATTCAGGTTTGTCCGATGGGAATTCCGCTCACGCGGGCGATTTATGAAACAAACCGCGAAGTTACCATTCACGGGCTTTTCGGCTGGCTGCGAAAGTAGATAAATTAACAAAACGTAAGTTAAAGCAGGCTCAAATACTTTTTTCTTTTTACTTTTAAGTTTTTCTGCTAATCTTTTGCTATGCAAGTTTTGGAAACGTCACAAACCAAACCGGTAGCTTATTCATCTTTGCTCAAACGCTACACGCTTGAAGAATTCTGGACATTGCCCGAACCCGCTGACCGCTCGCATTACGAACTTAT
>DATHTS010000055.1:0-3582 GCA_035462935.1 Pyrinomonadaceae bacterium | reverse complement strand
GACCGCTCGAAGCCGAGAAAACATTGCTTGCGGCGCGTCAATACGGAAATTTTCCGACGCTCGATTACGAAATCGCTTCGGCACGCTTGCAAGCCGGATTTTTCCGCGAAGCCGCCGAGGAATTGCAGAAAAGATTTGTCGTTAAGGATGATTTAATTGCTGCAAATTTGGGCGGGCGTGTTTCCAAGGAAGCAACAAACTTTATCGAATTGCTCGATCTGGAACGCCGCGCCAGTATTTTCGAGCCGGTTGCCGCAGACAATCCCGAAACGGCGCAAAAACTCAAATCTCTGCTGAATTTTTCTCAGGAATTAAACGCAAAAGAAGTGAATGAAGCGGAAATTTCGCTGGCGGCGGACGAATTTATCAACGGCGGCGATAAAATGAAGATTCACCGCCAGCTTTTTGTCGCCAACCGCCTTTTGGATAAAAAAGCCGCGTTTCCCAAGGTTTTGGAAATAGCTCAAGCCAGCGTAAATAATGTAGATTCGGCTCTGGACGTGCCGAGTCCGGCGGCGGCTGTAATGGCGGACGAGCTTTATGAGAGCCGGAGAATCGCTCTTTCGCGCGGCGAAGTGATTATCGTCCCTGAAATTCCGCGCCAGACGCTTTCTGCCATTTTGCGCGGTCGAATCGAAGAAATAGCCGGTTGGTCGTTGTATCAACAGAATAAACCTGCGGAAGCCGTTATTCGCTTTAAACGCGCTTTGAGCATTTTGCCGGAAAAAAGCGCCTGGTCGCGTTCCAGCCAGTGGCGGCTCGGCGCGTCGCTCGAAGCCGAAGGCAAGCAGAAAGAGGCGCTTGACGCTTATATCAGAAGCTATATGGACGGCGGCGAGAAGGAGACGGCAAAATATCTCGTCATCGAAACGCTTTATGAAAAAATCAACGGCAGCCGCGAAGGTTTAGAGCAAAGAATCGGCGCGAGACCCGCGTCTTTTGCCGATGTTTTAGCGAGGCAGCCGCAGCAAACCGAAACGGTCGCTCAAGTAACTGAAAATACAAAGCCGGTTTCCACACCGGAAATCGAAGCGCGAGCCACGCCCGAACCTTCGCCCGTTGCGGAAACGTCGCCTTCGCCAACGGCGGAAACAACGCCCGATCCGACGCCGGAAATTGAAGTTACGCCGGAGGTTAAAGCAGAAGCGACACCTGAAACCGAGAAAGAAGAAATACCGGAAACAAAAGCGGAAACAACGCCTGAACCTTCGCCTTCGCCGGTTGCTGAAAAAACTCCGCAGGATAAGCAGGAGGAAGTGAAAGCTGAGCCGGAAACTGCTCCGACCCCAACCGAAGCCGCTCCGACACCGGAAACATCTCTTGTGTCGAAAACTTCCCCGACACGAAACCCGCGGCTTAGAACTTCGCCGAGAGTCGTCATAACATCATCAATCGAACCTTCTCCGAGTCCGACACCGGACAATTCGATAAAAGAAGTAACTAAAGCGACACCTGAAACTGACGCAAATAATAATCAGCCGACGGTTGAAGCAACGCCAAGCCCGAGTCCTGAAGCAACACCGGAAGTCAAATCTACGCCGGTAGAAACTAAGCCGAAGCCGGAAGTTCCATCAACACCCGAAACAAAGCCGGAAAACTCGCCTAAAACCGAAACAAAACCGGTAAGAAAATTGGAAGTCGTCCAAACCGACACGCTTGCCAAAGCGGATACGGAAGCTAAACAGCCACAAAAAACGCTTTTCGAGCCGGTAATAATTAATGTTCCAAAGAGTGAAAATTCAAAAACACCGAAAACGGGGGAAAAACCAATTGAAAAACCGGTTGGGGAAGAAAAAACCGAAGTTTCAGAACCGGCAAGCAATGTTTCGGGTGGAACGAGACCGCGCTATGTGATTGAAACGAAAAATACTCTCGTCGAACCCTGTAAAATTCTCGTTAGTCAGGAAAACGTTTCGCTTTTGAATGACGGCGGAAGTTTGGGAATTTTAGTGGCGACCGAAGGCGGCGACGTGCGAAAAGTAACCGCGCTTTCCAACAGCCCGCAGGACGTTTCCATCGTTTTAGAGCCTGAAATCGGCGCTAATTCCGGTCGCGCGTTTTACATCGTCAAATCCGTCAGCCCGAAAAAAGGCGTTTATACAATTACCTTTGAACTGCCTTGCGGCAAGAGGGAAGTTTTAGTCAAAGTTCGATGATTATATGAAAACTGTATTAAAAAACTAAATCGCCAATGTGTTGGAGCGCGGGTGTGTTTGTTTCCCTTCGCCCGTTAAATATCCTAAATTTCAAGGAAGATATATCGCGGGAATCGGTATATTGCTGCCTCCGCCAAACTCCACTACTAAAAATCCTCCCGACGATTTAGCTATATACCAAAATCCGTTTGAGGGTCGCCAGACTCCTATATCATCGCGCCCGTCTCCGTCGTAATCTCCGACAACCGGAATGTCGCCGTTTCTTCCAAATGGCGCAGAATAGTAGGAATTGTCTTCGCTTCTGAGAATAAACCATTCACCGGTTGACGGTCGGAAAATAGCAATATCAGTTCTTCCATCGCCCGTAAAATCTCCTGATACGGGTTTGTCTCCATTTCTCCCAAATTGGAAAACGCGGCTTGTTTTATCCGAGCTTCTCAAAATCCACCATTCTCCAACGGATGGGCGGAAGATTGTCGGGTCTAGTCTTCCATCTCCGTCGTAGTCTCCCATTATTGGAAGATCGCCGTATTTTCCAAAAGGAATAAAGGTTATGTTTCCATCCGGATTATTCAGCGAGCCTCTAAAATAGAAATAACTCTGTTCGCTCTCTTTCGCACCCATTCGATAAACGGCTTGGTCTGCTTTTCCGTCGCCGTCCCAATCTCCGGGAACAAGATAATCGCCGGGCAAACCGAAAGCGGGAAGCGAGCGAATGGGTTTTAAAAGGGTCGATTGATAATACCACGTACCGTCCGTGCTGATGATCGCAAAATCGGTAATGCCGTCGCCGTCGTAATCCGCCGGAACAGCTCTTTCAGTCGGAAAGGGAAAAAAGCGAACATAATAACCCAGCTTGGGGTCTATCATGTGCCATTCTTTCCTTTCGGGGGCAAAGATTGCAAAATCAGTCTTTTTATCGCCGTTAAAATCGAAAGGAGTTTTACGATTAAGACCAAAATAAACAACTTGATTAACTACAAAGGTATTGCTGCCGACGCTGATTGTTCCAGTGCGGGCTGCCTGTGAAGCATTAGCCTCAACCGTAAAAGTGATTTGTCCCGTGCCGCTTCCCGAACCGGAGTTTATGGTTATCCAATTTACATTACTGACTGCCTGCCAAGCGCAAAAGTCATAATCGGTAACGCTAAAATTGCCCTGACCGCCTGCTGCTGAAAAATTCGCGCTTGCGGGTGTGACCGTATAAGTGCAATACTGTGCTTTAGCCTCATTCGAGCTAACTAAAAAGAAAGCGAAAAGTAATAAAGTGTTAAAGATAATGGTTTTCATAAGTATATCCTTAAGGTTGTGATTGTTAGCATATGTTCGTAAAAGTTAAATCTCGTAAATGTAAATTCTTTACCATCCCCGGTACAGCTTGCAGGCGGAAAGCATTCGGATAATGAGATTTCGATTTCAAAAAACT
>DATHTS010000054.1:0-3157 GCA_035462935.1 Pyrinomonadaceae bacterium | reverse complement strand
TAATATAAGCGCGGTCGGTAATTCCTAAGGTTTCTCTCACATTGTGGTCGGTAATTAAAATGCCGATTCCGTGTTCTTTCAAATACAAAATAATGTCTCGAATATCTTCAATCGCCAGCGGATCAATTCCCGCAAACGGCTCGTCAAGCAAAATAAACTGCGGCTCGGTCGCCAGACAGCGAGCAATCTCCACGCGCCGCCGTTCACCGCCCGAAAGCGCGTCGCCGCGCGTTTTCCGCACATGCTCGATGCCGAATTCTTCCAGCAGTTCTTCCAAACGCGCAAATCTATCCTTCCGCGACATTTTCATCGTCTCCAAAACGGCGAGAATATTCTGCTCGGCGCTCATTTTACGAAAAATCGAAGGCTCCTGCGGCAAATAACCGAGACCGAGACGGGCGCGAAGATACATCGGCAAACTTGTAACATCCTGACCATTCAGGAGAATCTTCCCGGTTTCAGCGCGTTCCAAACCGACCATCATATAAAAAGTAGTAGTTTTGCCCGCGCCGTTCGCACCTAAAAGCCCGACAATTTCTCCTTGTTCGACAGAAAGGCTGACATTATCAACGACGCGCCGCCGCCCGTAAGTTTTCTGCAAATTGAAGGCAGAGAGAGAATCGGCAAGGACTTTTTGACCGTTGCCATTTCTTGATTCAGTTTTGTTTTTCCCAAAAAAACCCAGCATCCTATTCGTTTTTCTTAACTTTATAAACCGACCTGATTCTACCCGTATTCGATTCTTTCGTTTTGCCTTCCCCGACAACGGTTTTTTCCCGAAGATTAACCGTTAGTTGCGCTCCCTGCGAAGAGCCTTGCTCGGCATCTTCGACATTGGCGGGACTTCCGCGCAAAACGACGGTTTCATTCGCCGCCGTATATTGCGCCCAATCGCCGCTCGCTCTTCTACCGGGCTGCGTAACGATCACATTCTGCTCAATCGTAGTTTGCGCCATTTCATTTTTCGCGTCCAGAAGCACGTTCGCAATGCCGGCTGTAATGCGGTCGGTTCCCTGCCGGATGTCAACATTTCCTTCATAACGCAGAAGGCGATTTTGGCGATTATAAGACATTCGGTTTGCCGAAGCGTAAACGGGAACCGTCGTCTCACGCCCGTTTTCCCGGCGTTTGGCGTCATACAAAAGGCTCTGCACCGAGCCTTCGGCAACTAGCTGACCTTGATTTTGTTGAATTATCAGACGGTCGCCGCGAACGTAATTATTTTCCTGCCAGGCGCGGGCGTTTCCGCTGTAAACGGCGGTTTGCGCCCGGTGATCGAATTCCGCCGTTTCCGCCGTGAGAAAAACCGGAGAATTTACATTTTCAAACGGTGTCGCGCCGCCGGTTTGTTTTTGGCTGTAATAAGTTGTGCTGACCCCGCCGCGCAAAGCGGATTTCTGATTGCGCGTGTCCCAATCAATCTCGCCGGATTTCGCCCGCGCCTGCGAATCCCATAAAGTCGGGTCGCCGCCGCGCAAACGCACAAAACCGTCGCTTGCCGTGTAAATTATCTGATTAGCGATGCCGTTTCGGTCAAGCTCGGAAAATTTCGCGTTTCCCGCCGCGTCAAACTGCTGAACGTCCTGCGTTTGCTGATTAAAAATCGCGTTCATTTTATCCGCTGAAAGCGTCTGGGTTCCGCGATTTTCGCCCGCAACTGTGGGAATCCGAACTGCTTTTGCCTTAACACCTGCCGCGCAATTTTTCGCATTGTTGCCGGTTTCGTAAAAATCACAGTCAAAACGCGGCGCATTTACAGTGGTTTTATAATTTTCGGGCAAGGCTCTCAAGGGCTCCACAAACAACTCGGCATTGCCGACGGCTTCCGCTCGCGCCAAATCTTTCCCGTTCGCCTGCAAAATGGTTTTTATCGCGTCCGCCGTCAAACGCTTATTTGCCGCGTCAGCCCGGTTGTTCGGCGCGTTTAGCTGAATGGTCGTGCGACCTTCGGTCTGCATCTGCTGTAAAAGCCCGTTTGTCTGGAAATTCAAACGAATCGCATTCGGCGCGGAAAGCGCAATTCGCGTATATTCCGGCGAATTTGAAGGAACTAAAACAACGTTGCTTGAACCGAGCGCATTGGCGTTTTGCAATTGCTGATTTTCGTTAAACGCTGCATTTAATTCCGGTGCGGTAACTTCTGTCGTTCTATCGTTCGTTTCCTGTTTTAAGTAAGCACTTCCCAGAGCAACGGCGTATTTTATTCTTTTATTTGGAAACAAATCAGCGTTTAATTTATCGCCTTTAATATAATCCGGTCCCTGCGTAACCTCCGCATTTCCAAAAAGAAACACCTTTCCGTTTGACTGCTCATAAATCGCTTCACTGGCGCGGATATTCGTCGGCTGATTTTCCTGCGCGGTTATGATTTCAACTCCATTTTTCAGTTCAAAACGGTCAATATCTTTTTCATAAAGCGCGTATTGAGTTTTTATTCTAGTCGGTTTTGAATCATTTGCCGTTGTTTCAATATCCACGTTCTCGAACAATTCCAGACGTTTTAATTCCTTATTTATTTTGGCGACGACGCGATTAGCTTTTGTCTTTGTCCATTTCGCAACCGCGTTTGTCGGTTTTTGGTGAACCTCGACATTTCCGTTTAAATCAATTTGTTTGATTTCTTTGTGGGTAAAAAAAGCCGTCGCCCGATTTGCCTTTATATCGGCGGGCTGTGCGAGTTCGCCTTTCGGCGTAAGACTAATATTTACGCCATGTTCGAGTTCGATTTTTTCAGCCGATTGGTCAACCAAAGCCCGTCCCGCCGCTAAATACGCGCTTTTCAAATCCGTTTTTGCAAATTCCTCGTTAGCTTCGACGGCAAAAGCGCTTATCTCAACCTGTTTGAGCAATTCAAGCTGTTTTTCCTTCACCCGAACAATCGCGCCGAAGGAGCGACCGGAAACATTTTCCCGTTCAAATTCTACAAGCTCTTCAGCTTCAGCAATTTCCGTTTCCTTCGTATAAGTCAACTGCTCGGTTTTCACCTTTAAAGCGTCGCGCGTTTCGATGTTCACATTTCCGGCAAAAAATGCGGTAAAATTTTTAGAACCGTCCTCGACCGGAATATAAACGGCTTTTTGCGCCGAAATTCTGTCGGAATTCTCGCCGGCATCGTCAAAAACCTGCAAAAACACATTTTCCAATTCCTGGTGATTGT
>DATHTS010000053.1:0-1759 GCA_035462935.1 Pyrinomonadaceae bacterium | reverse complement strand
AGGCATCTTGGACGCCCTCCGCGAAGGAAATCTCAACGCCTGTTTCCACGTTTTTATCTACGACGACGGCGTTCCGCCTAAGATGTGAGTCTTAAGTATGAAGTCTTGAGTCTGAAGTCGGATTCCTTTTCAACCCTCTTCTTAAAATTTTAATCAAATCTATCATTTGGGACTCAAGACTTTAGACTTAAGACTCAAGACTATTTAAACTGGAATTATGGCGGAAAACGATTCAACCAATCACAAAAAACAAACCTTCACCGGATTAGCCAAACGCCTGAGCCGTCTGCCGAGCGATAAAAAACGCGCGGCTCTGGAAATGAGCGCGGCGCTGGCGGGCGTCAGTCTTTACGCCAGCCGCGAGTTTGTCGAAGCCGTGCCGAAGGCGTCAAAGATTTTGAGCGCGGACGATTTGCGAAACTGGGCGGAAATGGGCAGGCGTTTGGCGATGGGCAACGCCGATCTGGGCGCGAGCTTTTTCGCCAAAGGCGTGAACGATTTGAAAAAAATTCCCGAAGCGGCGCGTCCGCTCGTTTTTCAAATCTGCACTCGCCAGCTTATTCTTTCGAGTTCCATCGCGCTCGAAACTTTTGAATTGATTCCGCAGCTCGCCAAAGAAATCAAGGATGATGAGCTTTTGACCGAGATTTTGCGGCTGGCGGCGGAAATCGCCGGTCGCTCCGCCAAACACAGCGCGGATTTTTTACATAAAACACCGCAAGTTGCAGAAACTTTGAAAAAATTCGGCAATGAAAAGCGCGAAGTTTCTCAGTCGGTAATCGCCCTCGCTTCACATTTTGCGAATCGAACCGGCGGAATGACAGCCGATTTATGGGCGAGCCTGCCGGAAACGCTCAAAAACCTTTCGGCTGAAAACGCTGTAAAATTAACACGAAAAGCGCGTGAATTTCTCGAATACGGCGGAAGCGTTACGCTTCATTTCGTCGCGGCGGGAAGCGAGGTTTTGCAGAAGACCGACGCGGTTTTTGACGATTGGTGCGCGGTTTTGCAGGCGATTGCGAAACACGGAAATGCCGTTTTGATTGCCTTTCTGCGAGCCACGCCGAAGTTTTTCGCGCAGATTCAAAATTTGAAAACAAAAGACGAAATCATTCTCGCGCAAAAAGTTTTGAGCTTGACGGCGGAAATTGCCGAAAAGGACGCGGAAAGCGCGCTCGCCGCGTTTCGCTCGTCGGCGCAGGCTTTGAAAAAAGTTTCGCTCGCGCAGTTTGAAGAATGGGTTGAAACGGGTCTGGAAACAAAACAGGAAGCCTCGACGAAAGCGCGAAGAAGTTATTTCGCTTTGGAAACGCGCCAATCGAATGAGCTTTTGCGGGAAGCTCAGGAAGGCTTGCCGCTTGAAAAGATACAAACTGTTTTGCGGATTTACGTCGAAGGCTTGACCGGAAAAGAAGTTGAAATCGCGCCTTTGACGGCGATGCCGCAGGAATCGCGCATCGGCGACGGCAGGACGATTTTCCTGCCTTCGCTCGTTAATGAATTTCAATCGGACAAGCTTGATTTTAGCCTCTACAAAGTCCTCGCGGCGCACGGCGCGGGGCAAATCGAGTTTGGAACTTTTGAAAAAGACACGACGGGATTGAAAGCGGCTTTCACCGCTCTGTCGGAACTTTACGAAGCGACCGCCGAGCAATGGGACGCATTTTCGCTCTCAGGCTACATCGAAGAGGTTGAAAGGGGCGAGAAGGCTCTGCCGGAAGCGGAATTAAAAGCCGAGTTGGAAAAACGACGAAAAAAA
>DATHTS010000052.1:0-3875 GCA_035462935.1 Pyrinomonadaceae bacterium | reverse complement strand
TGTTGCGGGCGGCGACGGCGACCCGCTCGATATTCTCGTTTTGTCCGAGCATCACATTCCGCGCGGCGATATTTTGCTGAAAGCCGTGCCGATTGGCGGATTCTGCCTGATTGACGACGGCGAAGCGGACGATAAAATTATCGCTATTTTAATCGGCGATAAAGTTTTCCAGCAATACAAGGAAATCTTTGAGCTGCCGAAAGGAATTTTAGAGCGCATCAAACATTATTTTCTAACCTACAAAAATCTTCCCGGCGAACCAGGCATTTGCGAGATTGCCTATACTTACGGGCGCGAGGGCGCTTTTGAAGCAATCCGCGAATCAATCGCGGATTATGAGGAACTGAAAGCAAATTTCAATTTTAATGTAAATACAGTTTAAAAATGGATAATGGATAACGGAAAATGGATAATTAAAGCAAAAAATATTATCCATTATCCACTATCCATTATCCACTTATATAATTTTTGTCACAAAACTCCTGCCTGCGGTGTTCTCCTAATTGAAAACGCAATTTGCGAAATCAAACCAATCTTTTAGGAGGAATAATTTAAATGAAGATCAATCTTGGAAATACTAATTTCCGCTTTTTAGTTTTATTGTTTGCAATATTTTGTTTAGCCAGCCCGTTTGTTCTCGCTCAAGACAAAGTTAAGGAAAAATCCAAATCAAAGAGCTTCTGCTCCAATAACAATTCCTGGGGCGACCGCGCTTCTTTCCGCGAGCTGCGGGAAATGACGATGCCTGCCGGAAGCCTTTTAACGGTTGACGGCGACCGCAACGGCGGTATTCAGGTCAAAGGCGACAATCGTTCGGACGTTTTAGTTCGTGCCTGCGTCCAGACTTGGGGCGAAACGGACGAAGCGGCGCGCGCGGCGGCTCAAAATGTCCGAATTAACACCGGTTCGGTCGTGCGTGCCGAAGGCGCCAGCGAAAACTGGTCGGTTTCCTACGAAATTTTTGTCCCGCGCCAGACAAATCTCAAGCTCAACACGCAAAACGGCGGCATCCATATTTCCGGCGTCGAAGGCTCGATGGATTTTGAAGCCCGAAACGGCGGCTTGCATTTGAGCGATTTAGCCGGCGATGTCAAAGGAAGAACAACCAACGGCGGCATTCATTTGAATTTAGATGGAAATAGCTGGAGAGGCTCGGGCTTAGACCTGCAAACGACCAACGGCGGCATTCATCTTTCAATTCCGGCAAGTTACGCGGCGCGGATGGAATTAGGCACGACCAACGGCGGATTTCACAGCAGCGTTAACGGTCTGGCTCTGGAAAAAAGAGATGGAGAAAGAAGAAGACCGGGCGGTCGAATAACTGCCGACCTGAACGGCGGCGGCGCGCCGATTCGTTTGATTACTACCAACGGCGGCGTTCACATCAACTCGGATTCCGATAAATATTAAGGCGTTAATAGTAAATAGTAAATGGTTAATTGGTTGATAGATTAAAGAATCTATTAACAATTAACCATTTACTATTTACCAATCAAAAAAATATCACCCAAGTCGCAAAATCTTCGGAAAAATTTTCAAACCGATGTTCAACGCCCGCTTCGACAAACAAAACGTCGCCCGCTGTGAAATCCAACCTTTCGTTTCCCTTTACAAATTCCCCGCTTCCGCGCACGACAACGTAAATTTCGTCCTTTTCGTGCGGAGTTTGATAATCCTTACCTTTCGGAGCGAAAAATTCCAACTCGAAATTTCCCTTTGAAAAAGCGTTTGTAAACCAAACGCCTTCCTTCCATTTTTCATTGGCGGGCAGAGGCAGTTTCTCTAAAAACTCTTCTATAGTGAATTTCATTTAAGTTCTCCCGAAGTTTTCGGCTTTGAGAAAATCGGCTCGAACAATTCATCGGTCGTTTTCCATTTTCCGAAATCCGAAACCGGCGCGCTCCGCGAAGGCGGCAAAGCATTTTTCTCTTTGCCGGAAATTTCCTTGATTGAATCTGCGCTGGAATTTTCCGTTTTAGCTGAACGCTCAAAAACGACTGCGCAAAAAATTCTTGCCGCGCCCGCTAAAAATAAAGTGATTAAAACCGCATTGCCGAGCAGATCAAACCAGCTCGAACTCGGCGAGCTTTCAATCAGAACATCATTCGGCACGAAAAATCCGCCGAGAATTTGAAAAGCCGGAATTAAAATCAGCGCGAGAAGCAGAAGCTTGATGCCGAATCTGATGCCTTTTTGAAACTGAGAAAGCTCGCTCGAATCTTCATTTTCACCGTTATTTTCGACCGCCTTTCTGACGGATTTCAAAGCAAAACCGCATTTTGAACAAAACCCGGTTTCATCGGAAACAATTTCACTGGCGCATTTAGGACAGAACATTTTGAGACTCTCCTTTTTTATTTTGATAAATTCTTGAACGGAATTTTTATAAAAGAAGTTTCTTGTGATTTGCGCAAAACAAACGCTCCGATATTCGATTCGCTTGTTTTGCGCCGGTGGAAAAACCTTTATTTTTCCTTCGTATAGACGGTTTCACGTCCGCCCTGCTTTAGAGTCATCTGGCTTTTTTCAGCGTCGAATTCCAAAACGATTCCCGCGCGCTCGAACTTGAACGCATTTTTCGCCGTCGCTTCGAGCGGAAAAGCCGACTGCCCGGTCGCCTGAGCCGAAAGCGTCGCGCCTTCTCTGGTTACGGTAATTTTTAAGGGAAACTTTTCGCTCGCGTAAACGCCGACGTATTTTTCCAAATCCGCTTCGCTGACGGCGACGGTTTCAAACGTCGGAATCGTGAACGGTTTGTTATAGTAAACGTCAAAAACGCCGATTAGAATATCGTTGGGCGGATAAACCCTTCCGTTGGAGGAGTAGGCAATCGTTAATTTTTCTTCCGGCAGATAAGCCAGCATCGAGCTAAACCCGTCAATTCCGCCGGTATGCCCGTAGAGCGTTTTTTCGCCGAGCGGAAACGGAAACATTCCCATTTTTTCAGTCTTCATTTTATCAAGACTTTCCTGCGAAACGAGCTTCAGCTCGAATAGAGCGTGAATAAATTTCGCCAAATCGGTCGGCGTTGAAATCAGCGCGCCCGCGCCGCCCGGAATGCTCAAATCGGTTTCGGTTTTTTCTTTCCAACTGCCCTCGTAGCTGAAGGAAAAACTTTCGTTTTTGCTGACATCGGTTTTGCCGCTGCCGAGATAAGTGTTGGAAAGCCCGATTTTCGAGGTAATTCTTTCTTTCAAAGCGGTTTGATAAGATTTTCCGGTTACCTTTTCGACGATATAACCCAAAAGCACGTAACCGGCGTTGCTGTATTGCATCTTCTCGCCCGGTTCAAAGTCCGGCTTGCTCTTGGCGATGATGGCGACCATTTCATCTTTGGTTTTCGGATTCATCAGCCACGTTCCGAAATCGGGATCGCTGGTAAAACTGTGAATCCCGCTTTTATGACTTAAAATCTGCGCGATAGTAATCTTTCCGGCATTCGGAATCTGCGGGTAAAATTTGTCCAAAGTATCGGTCAGCTTTAATTTTCCTTCTTCCGCAAGCTGAAAAATCATCACGGCGGTGAACATCTTCGCAATCGAACCGACTCTGTATTTCGTCTCGACGGTCGAAGCCTTCTTTTCATCGCCGCTAATCCGGCTGTAACCGATGGCGCGACTGTAAAGAATTTTCCCGTCCTTTGCCAACGCCAAACTGCCCATCGCCTTGTTTTTTTCGGCGAGAGCGTCAAAAAATTTGTCGAGCTTTGCTTTGTCCAGCGTTTGCGCGAAGCCCGCGTTGAATAACGCAAATGTAAATAAAATTGCGGATAATATTTTGATTTTCATGTATTTTTGATTTTTGGTTTGATTTCAAACTCTTGAACCAATACGCGAATCCGCCGGCAAAGTTCCCTTTCCGGCGGATTTTTTTCA
>DATHTS010000051.1:0-1797 GCA_035462935.1 Pyrinomonadaceae bacterium | reverse complement strand
GGCAGGAAGGAAAGCTTTTTCACCCGCTTGCTTTCACGAAAAGCTTTGCGATGATCGCGGCGGCGTTTATGGCGGTAACGCTCGTGCCGGTTCTCTGCACATATTTCTTAGGCGGAAAATTGCGCCCGGAAGAATGGAATCCGATTATGCGCTTTATTCGCGGGATTTATAAACCCGCGCTCGTTTGGGCGCTTCGTCACCGCCTGACGACGATTGCGCTCGCGCTCGCGCTTTTTTCCGGCGCGGCTTTTGTCGCAACGAACATCGGCTCGGAATTTATGCCGCCTTTGAACGAAGGCGATTTGATGTATATGCCGGTTACCGATCCGGCGATTTCGCTGGAAGAAGCAACGCGCGTTTTAAGCCGGCAGGATGAAATTATCGCTTTGTTTCCCGAAGTCGAATGGGCGGTCGGAAAAGCCGGACGCGCCGAGACTTCAACCGATCCATCGCCGATAAATATGAACGAAACGGTTATTCATTTAAAACCGGAAAGCGGGTGGCGCGAGGGAATGACGCGGGAAAAACTCGTCGCGGAAATGGACGCGGCGCTGAGAATGCCGGGCGTAACGAACATCTGGACGCAGCCGATAATCAACCGCATCGAGATGCTTGCGACCGGAATTCGCTCGCAGGTCGGAATCAAGATTTTCGGCAACGATTTGCAGAAGCTCGAAGCACTTTCGCGCAAAATCGCCGAAGCCATCCGAGACGTTCCCGGCGCGGCGGACGTTTATCCCGAACAAATCACCGGAGCGCCTTACATTGATATTGACATCAATCGCCAAGCGGCGGCGCGTTACGGAATTGACACGGGAACGATTCAGGACGCGATTGAGATGGGCGTCGGCGAAACGAATCTGACGACGACGATTGAAGGTCGGCAGCGTTTCCCGATTCGCGTTCGTTACAGCGAGGAATTTCGACGCACGCCGGAAGCCATCGGCAGAATTCCGGTTGCCGCGCCGAACGGCGCAACCGTGCCGCTCGCGCAGATTGCGACCATTCGACAAACCGAAGGCGCGGCGATGATAAACAGCGAAAACGGGCTTCTTCGCGGCACGGTTCTTCTAAACGTGCGCGGGCGCGACATCGGCAGCTTTGTCGAGGAAGCGAACGCCGAGATTTTGAAAAAAGTCCAAATGCCCGCCGGTTATTACTTCAGTTGGAGCGGGCAATACGAAAATCAGCAGCGAGCCAAACAGCGTCTGATGATCGTCATTCCGATTGTCCTGCTGATTATTTTCGCCACGCTTTACCTGACCTATAACTCGTTTCTGGAGGCGGCGCATATTCTTCTCGCCGTGCCGTTTGCTTTGACGGGCGGATTTTATCTGCTCTGGCTGCTCGAATACAACTTTTCCGTCGCGGTCTGGGTCGGTTTTATCGCGCTTTTCGGCGCGGCGGTGCAGACGGGAATCGTGATGGTCGTGTATCTCGAAGAAGCCGTCGAGCGAAAAAAACAGGAACTCGGCAAATTAAATCGGGAAACTTTGCTCGAGGCTGTTACGGAAGGCGCTCTGCTTAGACTGCGCCCGAAAGTGATGACCGTAACGACGATTATCGCGGGATTGCTGCCGATTATGTGGAGCACCAGCGCCGGTTCGGAAGTAATGAAGCCGCTGGCGACGCCCGTTTTCGGCGGGATGCTTTCGAGTCTGCTGCACGTTCTAATCGTAACGCCGGTGATTTTTTACTGGCTGCGCCTGCGCGAGTTAAAAAAGGAAGAGAATGGTTAATCGAAAGCAGACTGGAGCGCAAGCGTCCCGCTTGCAATGAGCGCGTCAGCGCGAAAAC
>DATHTS010000050.1:0-1615 GCA_035462935.1 Pyrinomonadaceae bacterium | reverse complement strand
CGTATTTATCGCCGACGCGCCGGTTTCCGCTTTTTCCGTCAGCTCGGTGAAAAGCATTTCGCCGTCTGATTGCAAAAGGGTTTCGATAATCTTTTCCTGCGCTTTGGTAAAAGAATTATTGCCCGAATCATGATTATCAGGGGAAAGCAGGCGCACGGCTTTGCGGCGTTTCGGTTTCGCCTGCGCGGTGATTGTTCGCTGAAAAGTGCTGACCCAATCTTTTTCCACGAGTTCACGAATATTGCGAGCGACCGCCGCATCGCCGAATTTACGGGCGAGTTCGCGCTGAGCCGTTTCGCCGTGCTCGCTTAGATAAAGCAGAATTTTTGTTTTTACCGTGTTGGCGCTTGAAACCTTTAAAAGCTCGTCGCCTCCTTTCGCTGTTATCGAAACAATCTGCTCTACGGTCGAATTAATTCCGGCGGGAAGGGAAGCCTTCAAGACCTCGCCCCAGGATGAAGCGTAATAATCCGCCGTCCACTGCGTCAATTTCAAAATTTCCTCGGTTATCAAAGGCTCTTCATCCAAAAGCTCGACCGCCTCTTTCACCGCTTCTTCTTCGATTTCGAGTTCCGGGCTTAATTTTATATGAAGAGCGACGGCGTAACCCGTCAGATGTCTTTTACCGAACGGAACAAGCAGGCGCGCTCCGAGTCGAACATTCTCACGCAAACCGACGGGCAAGCGATAGGTAAAAGTTTGTCTGAGCGGCAGAGGCAGAGCGACCTCGACAAATTCGGGCAGAGGCGCATCCTTCAGGAAAATTTTGGAGGCTGAGTTGGGCATGAAATTTTTAACTTCTAAGAGGAAATGATAACCTAAAGAAACATTTTACAAAAACCGGAGTCTAAACTTCATTATGGAATCTTTGGAAAAGCAAAACCAGCCGCAGGGAGGCATCAGTAAAGTTTTTATCGGCGCATTTTTTGCGGCTGTAATAGTCGTAATCGGTCTGATCGCGCTTGTATCTTTGATACCGACCGCCGAAGACACGACTTCACATGCGCTCGAAGGCGCGTATCGGGAAGGCTCGCCGGAATTTGAAACCCTGAGCAAGAGAATTGTCGTCCTGACCGATGCAAATCGCCTGACGCAGTCGCAAACCGCGCTCGGCTCGATTCAGATGAATATGGGCGTGAAAGTCCTTAACCGGACTGACCAAACTTTGACCGGATTGGAAGTAAACGCTGCGGTTGTTGACAGCCAGAATCAGGTTATAAAAGACAAAACCATTCAGGTCATTCCGCGCAACCAGGAGACTCTGGCTCCCGGCGAGATGGTGGATTTAACGACGACAATCGCAGGTTTTGATGCTGATGACGACCGCGCTAACGTGCGCTGGAAAGTTACGGCGATAAAAACGGCTCAGCAATAAAAAAGAAACAACGGATTAACTCAGATTCCTTTTATCAAGTTGCGAAAGTGAGATTTAATACCAAGCAGGCGTAAATAAATGAGAAACAATTTCCCTCCTTTGAAAGGAGGGATGCCCTTTAGGGCAGGGTGGTTATTGTTTAGATTCAACGCATCCTTACCTGCTAACTAAGCCGATTTGATTTATTCAATTCTGCCTTGATATTAAACGAGGGCACCACCCCGCGCCTGAAGGCGCACC
>DATHTS010000049.1:0-6497 GCA_035462935.1 Pyrinomonadaceae bacterium | reverse complement strand
CTCTCTTTGCTGGTTTTCCCCCTTAAAATTTCTGCCTTCAAAATTCTCGCTTCTGCCGGTCGCCGCATATTTTTGCTGATACTGAGCTGCGCGTTCATTGACATCAATCGCGCCGTTATCGTCGAGAATATCAGCCGCTTCCTGCGCTCTTTCTTTTGAATCGGCTTGCACCGTTAAAATCGCGTCGGCTTCGCGAGCGGCATAAGTATAAGTCTGCCGCGTAGTTTCATCATCGCTGAACAAATTATTAAAAAAATTGCTTACGTCGTCGGTCAAATCCCCGCTTTCCTCTGTTGTTGAAGGAACAGAGTCAGCAAACTTCCGACTTGAAAAATCTACATTCTCTTTTACAAAACCTGCCTGCACCAATGCCTGCATCGCGTCGCGGGCTTCCTCCTTGCTGTCAAATAATCCAATTACTGTATGTGTCATCAATTATTACCTCCTTGTTTTTCGTGAGCCAAAATTATGGCTTTCCTCTTAATTTTCTTCCGCCCGGATTTTCATCCGCGGCAGTTCGCGTTATTTCCACTTCTTCCTTGAGAAGCGTTACACTCTGTGGTTCGTGGGCTTCCACTATTTGTTTTCGGACACGCAATTCCTCAACCAGCACGAGGCGTTTTTGCACTACGATTTCTTCCCGCATAACGGGAATAATCAGCGTATCGCCTTCCTGCCGCGCTTGCGGCGCGGCATCAACATATTGATTAATCGGAACACGCTCGACGGCGACTTCTTCGCGCAAGAGCGGCTCGTCAACCAATTCCTCGCGTTCGCTTATTTTCTTTGAAATGCGAACTTTGCCGGTTTCGACAACCTGTTTATCAACACTTACTTCCTCTTGAATAACCGGAATAATAACTTGCGGATTTTCAACTTCGGTCGTTTGTTGACGGTCATCTGCGTATGCATTTCGTGCCTGAGAACTGTTCATTGTTTTCTCCGTATTTAAAAGCAAATAAGGCTGAGCCAAAAACTTGTGAAAGTTTAAACTTACAAACCAATTGCTTATTATTAAGACTGTGCAATCATTGTTCCAAAAATAATCGTTGTAATTTAATACGGCAATTGTAAATTTAATAAATTTTTATGTTGAATTGACAGCCTTTGCCGCCACAGAAAAAGTTCGGCGCGGCTGTTATGTTATTATCGAGTGATTGTATGAATTCAATTTTTTTGTATCGAATACATACTTTACTTTTAAATGAAAGACAAGGAATTTAATCGACAATATCAGGCAGTAAGAGAAAACGGCGCGGGAATTTGGAATTATTCGACGCGCGGATTAATTGAAGTTTCCGGCGCGGAAGCCGTGCAGTTTTTGAACGGTTTGATAACCAACGACGTAAAAGCTCTGGAAAACGGCTCGTGGATGCTCGCGGCTTTTCCAAATGCGCAGGGCAGATTGCTGGCGATTGTCCGCGTTCTGCGAAAAGACGATAAATTTTGGTTTGATACGGGAGCGGTTACCCGCGAAAAGGTTTTTCAAAATCTTTTTCGCTTTACAATGGCGGGCGATTTTCAGGTTCACGATTTATCCGATGAATATGGCGTTTTATCCGTTCAGGGAAAGAAAGCGGAGGAATTTGTCGCTAAAATTTTAGGTGAAAACGCTGCAAATATCGAAAAAAATAAATTTGTCGAAACAGAATTTAACGGCGAGACAATTTCGGTCATTCGCGCATCTCATCTCGCTGAAAACGGTTTCGATTTATTTGTGCCGACGAGTGAATTTAATAATCTATGGCAAGCATTCAAAGAAATCGGCGCAATCGAAATCGGCGATGATCTTTTTGAAGTTTTACGCATCGAAGCCGGAACGCCGCGTTACGGCGCGGATATGGACGAAACGACAGTCGTTTTGGAAACCGGACTTGATGAAGCCGTTAATTTCCAAAAAGGCTGTTACATCGGACAGGAAATCATCGCCCGCATACATTTTCGCGGGCACGTAGCGAAAAAATTGACCGGCTTGACTTTGGAAGATTTGTCAGAATCGGTAACCGATGGATTTTCAAGTTTTGAATTAACCGACGGGCTGAAAAATGCCGAGCTGAAATCTCTCGAAGGCAAAAACGCGGGCAGAATCACTTCGGCAACTTTTTCGCCAAGCCTCGGAAAGCTGATTGCTTTGGCTTATGTTCGCTACGATTATCTGGCGGAAGGAACGGAGTTGAAAGTTAATGAAACTACAGCAAAAGTTAAAAATTTGCCTTTCGTTTAGTTTTTTTTCATAAAATTTTTTGTTTTCGCATAATTTAATAAAAAACAGCATCAAAATAAATACGCTTAATTTATAATTTGGCAGTTTGTCGCCTAAGATTCAGAAAAAGTTGAGAGAAGCATTTTTAAAATTTAATTATCTCAAAACTATTACCGTGATTTGTCTTCTCATCTGCGGTTCAATTTCCGCCTTCCCGCAAAAAAGAAACGCTCTCGGCTGGGTCTGGCAAAATCCTCTGCCGCAGGGCAATCCGCTTTTCGCCATTCATTTCGCCAAAAACAAGGAAACGGGTTTCGCCGTCGGCGCCGACAGTACAATTTTAGCGACGACGGACGGCGGTTTTAGCTGGAAACCGCAGCAGACGCCGTTTGATACGACGCTTTCGAGCGTTTTCGTCAAAGACCAGAAACGCGCCGTGATTGTCGGCGCGCGCGGCGCTATTTTTTCGACCGAAAACGGCGGGAAGGATTGGAAAGCGAGCGTAACGGACGCCAAAGACCATCTTTACGGAGTAAGTTTTGCGGGCGAAAATTTGCTGGCGGGATGGGCGGTCGGAACTTACGGGCGAATTTTAAAAACCGCCGACAGCGGCGAAACCTGGAAAACGCAAACGAGCGAAACAACCGAGCATCTTTTAAAAATCTCCGCTTTTGACGCGGAAAAAGCCGTCATCGTCGGCACAAACGGCACGATTCTTACAACCAAAGACGGCGGCGAAGCTTGGAAATTAAACAAACCGTGCGGAAATTCCCTGATGTCGAACGCAGCTTTTCTTACGGCGGAAAAAATTATTGTCGTCGGCTACGGCGGCTGCGTTGTAAAAAGTGAGGACGGCGGTGAAAGCTGGGCGAGGGTAAATATCTTCAGCCGCGCGGATTTTCTCGCCGTCAGTTTTGCCGACGAGAAAAACGGCTCGATGACCGACGCGAACGGTCTTGTCTGGCTTACCGGCGACGGCGGCACGACCTGGCTGCCGTTTAATATCAGAACCAATCCGAAACTCGTCGCGCTTCATTTTGCCGACAGCTTTACGGGCTGGGCGGTCGGCGAAAGCGGTTTGATCGTTCGCACCGACGACGGCGGCTATAGCTGGCAGCGTTTGAGCGAAGGCGGGCGCGAAGATGTCAACGACATCACGTTTTTTAATGAAGAACTGGGCGTATCGGTCGGCTCGCGCGGTCGCGTTTGGATTACTAACGACAGCGGGCGGCTTTGGATTCCCGTTTATTCGGGCGTGGAGGAAAACTTAAACGGGCTTTCCTTTTTTAATGAACAGAGAGGCTGGGTCGTCGGCGATAAAGGCACGATTTTGCGGACGATTAACGGCGGCGCGAGTTGGGGAAAAGGCGTTTCCAACGTCAAGGAAGATTTGCTCAATGTTGATTTTGTCAACGATAAAACGGGCTTTGCCGTCGGCGCGAACGGTATGATTTTGCGCTCAGACACGGGCGGCGCGTATTGGGAAGTTCAAACATCGGGAACACGGCTCTGGCTCGAAGACGTGAAATTTTTGAATGAAAAACGCGGCGTTGTCGTCGGAAGTCGGGGAACAATTCTTTTGACCGAAGACGGCGGTTTAACGTGGAAAAAAATCAAGACGAATTTGACGGAAAATCTCTACGCGGTTTCATTCTACGATGAAAAAATCGGTTTTGCCGTCGGCGCGAACGGCACGATTCTGCAGACGGCAGACGGCGGCGAAACCTGGCAAGACCGCGAATCGCCCTTAAAAGTTAATCTTTACGCGGCGATGGCATTCGGGCGCAATCAGGCGATTGTCGTCGGCGAACTAGGCGCGGTTTGGATAACCGATGACGGCGGAAAAACATGGGAAGTTCAGCCGAATATCACCAGCAATTCCTTGCAGGCAATCGCCTTTCTCGGCGGCAGAGACCTCTGGGTGGCAGGGCGCGGCGGCTCGATTCTCAAACGCTCGGACACGCTTTCTCCCGTCAAAACGGCAACGCCGAAAGTCCCGCCCGTTTTACGCTTAGGAAATTCCAACCCCAAATTAAAACCGCGCCAGCCTTTGATAACCATTCCCGACGACGGCGACATTCCGCTTGCCGCGCCGCCGAAAAAAGGTGAGAACTGAGAACTGAGAAGTGAGAACGAATTTATTTCTCACTTCTCAGTTCTCAGTTCTCAGTTCTCACTTGAATGGAAATCCATTCGCCGTCGGTTTGAACTTTGAAATCTGAAATTTGAAATTCTTTTAATTTTTCTGCGACAAAATCTTCCTGCTCCTTCAAAATTCCCGACAAAACTAAAATCTTTCGCGCTTTTCCAATCAAAAGCGGCAAAAGCGGCACAATCACGTCAGCCGTCAGATTGGCACAGACAAAATCAAATTCCGGCGTTTCCTCCGAAATCGAGCCAACATAAAACTCAATCTCACCCGCGCCGTTCATAACCGCATTTTCCTTAGCAATCTCAACCGAATCAAAATCCGTATCACACCCGACAATTTTGCCTTTTTCCTTTTGCCTTTTTCCTTGAATCTTCGCCGCTCCGACCGCTAAAATTCCCGTCCCCGTGCCGACATCGAGAAAGCTCATTTCCGGCGAATAATTCTCTTCGATTGCCCGCAAACAAAGCCGCGTCGTCTCGTGTGTTCCCGTGCCGAAAGCCATACTCGGCTCGATTCTGATTATGATTTTTTCCGTGTTTTCGATTTCCGACCAGGTCGGCGCGATGATAAATCTCCCGGTTTCGGTCGGTCGCCAATGCTTTTTCCATTCGGCGAGCCAGTCCTGATTTTCCACCTCGCGCCATTCGATCCTTTTGATTGAGGCAGGCGGGAAATTATAAATTCGCAGGGCTTCCGTCAATTGAGTTTGCAAAATTTCTCTGTCCGGTTTTTCGTTAAAATAACCGGCAACACAGATGATTTCCTGCGGCTGGATTTTACCTAATAGATTTATTTCCGTCCCGATGGAATCCAGTTCATTGAAGGCGAATTCGACGGCTTCGGAGGCTGCGGCATCGGCGGTGATTTCAATTACGAACCAATTTTTATCTGTGTTCATCGCGGCTCAAATTATTCCTGAATACCGATTTCATCCAGTCTTCCTTCCCGATTGCGCCAATCCTCTACGACTTTCACAAACAATTTAAGAAAAACCTGCTTTCCTAAAAGATTTTCAATGTCGCGCCGCGCTTTCATCCCGATGTCGCGGATTTTCGCGCCCTGCTTACCGATAATAATGCTTTTTTGCGAAGACCTTTCAACGTAAATCGCGCAATAAATTTTCGGCAGATCGGGATCAGATTCGTCAAACATTTCCGTAACGACTGCGGTAACATAAGGAATCTCCTCACCCGTCGTTTCCAGAATTTTCTCGCGCACCATTTCGGCAACCAGAACGCGCAAAGGCTGGTCGGTCATTTCGTCTTCGGCAAAAATCGGTTCGCCTTCGGGCAAATGCTTGGCGATTTGCTGCAAGAGAATATCAATCGCTTCGCCCTTTAAGGCGGAAACCGGGATGATTTCGGCAAATTCATACTCGTTTGAATAAAACTCGATTAGCGGCAGCAGATTGTTTTTGTCTTTAACCTTGTCAATTTTATTCAAAACCAGAATGGCTTTTTTTTCCGCTTGCTTTACTAAATCCAGAACAAACCGGTCGCCATTTCCCGTCGAAACGGAAGCGTCGCGCATCAGAACCAATAAATCAACCGACAAAATCGCGTCGTGAACCGCCGACATCATCCTGCGATTGAGCAAGAATCCGGGTTTGTGGACGCCGGGCGTGTCAACGAAAACGATTTGCCCTTTTTCGAGCGTAACGATGCCTTGAATTTTATGGCGTGTGGTTTGCGGCTTGTTGGAAACAGCGGCGATTTTCTCGCCCACCAGATGATTTAAAAGCGTGGATTTTCCCGCATTCGGGCGACCGATTAGAGCTACATAACCGCTTCGGTAATTTTCGGAGTTCATATTATTAAACTACCAAAACAAAACCGGATACACTAAATCTTTTGCGCGAAATTATACGATTTTTAGCGAGCAGATATGAAATAAATCTCTGATATTTTTGTTGCGAAGTTTGGCTTTGCACAAAAATAGCCCGATTTTATACCAAAGCGAATAACATATCAATGTGTGTTTTAGCGCACAGACAACCTTTTCTTTTTTCGATAAAATCATTCTATCATTTGTCTGGTATGGACAGCGGATCGAGAAAAATATTAGATAGGCTGTATTCTCGACGGAATAGCTTCCTTTTTACTATTAAATCTAATTTTTGCGCAAAGGTGCGAAGTTTTTTGA
>DATHTS010000048.1:0-3338 GCA_035462935.1 Pyrinomonadaceae bacterium | reverse complement strand
TTCAGAACTATTGAAGATTAATCCTCCGATTATCAAAAAGACTTCAAACATATAGATAACATACAGCCAGTAAACAAACAAGAGATTTGCAAAACTGTTCGGCACGGCAACCGTAGTTAATCCCAAGAAAATCTGTCCGAGTCTCGCTATCCAACTCACACGGTTTCCGGCTTGCGCTTGTTTTTCGGCAATTCTTTCGAAAACTTTGCCGATGACCTGCGTAGCGCGTGAAACCATCTGGAGAGTCGGTTTCGGTTCGAGCTGGCGATTGACTTCATAACGCGCTTTTATTTCGTCGCAGATGTTTTCTTCTTCCAAACTACTAATCAGCGCCGTATTAATTCCGGTTTGAATTTTATTTGCGGTCAATCCCAAAACTAACTTATCAACCGCCTTTTTAGTAATTGCTTCTGTGCCGGCTAACGTCAGAGCATTGACTACGATTCCTTGAAATTCATCTGAATTTACAGAGAGCAGCATCTCGTTAAGGATGATTAAATTGGCTTCTTGAATCAAAATCTCGCGGTAAGCGGCGTAGCCTTCGCCGGGCAATAGCGTTTCAATTAACCTTTCGGCTCCGTCCAGCCTGCCCCACATTATATCGTTGAGTCGCCATTTGCGGTCGAGAAAAGCTCCGAAATTAAAAAGAGTGTTTCCGGCAAGCTTGCGCCGCTCCTCATTTTTGTCTTCTTCATTAATAAGGCTGTCCGCGTCGCGCGAGCTGATGCGGATAACATCGACTTCGACGGCTTCACCAACGGGCGTTTCGAAAAATATCGGAAAACTAATCTGATCATAGCTATCGAAGAGCAGATAATAATTTTTTAGATACTCGCGAATAAATTTGCCGATATAATTTTCGGGTTGGAAAGGTTCTTCCGCCTTTTCGGCAAGCGCGGTCGAATCGCCGTTTTTCTTTTCTTCTATACCAAGCAACTCCTTCATATCGGCGGCGGCGGCGCGAAGAAAAGAGCCTTCCGTGTTGTAAAACTCACTTAAACTATCGGCAGCCGCTTTCAGATTCTTGCTGATTCCATACAATGCCTCTTCGCCATAAGCGTCTTTGAGGCTGACGATACAGTCAATTTCATTATTATCGCCGCAGTTCTTATTTCCGTTTATTCCATCCCCAGAAAAGCTCCTCTTCATTTCGCCGGTAATTCGGTTAAAAGCAGCCAGAGAAAGATTCTTTTGTTCGGCTTCTTTCAATGATTCGATTTTAACTCCGAGCCCTTGTTTATCAGCTTCAAGTTGCCGCAGTTGTTCCTCTACGCCGCGCAGCCCGTCAATAAAATTCTCTAATCTCGGGTTATACTCTTCATATTCCTTTTCCTTTAGTAGTCCTTTGGCGAGTTTCGGATTGTTTAGACCGGTCAGCAGAAATTCATTTTCACGGCGCAATTGCAAATAAATTTTATTAACTTGAGATTGAACATTTTTAACTTCTTCGACAAACTTATCCCGGTTTTTCTTCAAATACTCAACGAACTCTTTTCTATTTGAATCAGGCAATGCTTTTTGTAAAGCCGCTGTTGTGGATACAACTCCCGTTTCGGCTTTGCGCGCGTTTTCTACCGCTCGCTCTCTCTTTATATTTTCTCCTGAGTCCGTGAAACTAATTTCGGTTAATTGTTTAAAAATTTCATCTTTGCAGCGCAATAAATTCTCGGCTTTTTGCATAATAAACTGAAGCCGACGGAAGCGGTAATCAACATCATACAGGTATAAAAATTGGTTGAGGGTTTTATCCTGCGCTTTTTCCTTATTCTCCCGATAGTCTTCGTCGCGCCAGATACGAATTAAACAGCGTAGAATTTTGAAATAATCCGACTCCGGGTCTATGCGAAAATAACTTGTTGCCAGCCGCGCGATTTCATCGGTTACGGAACTGACGCGCAGGCGATAATAAAGCAAAAATGCCATTCCTTTATATCTGACAATTTCATTCAAACCGATATCTGACCAATCGAGGTTTTCCGGTAATGGTTGAAGCATTTCCGAATGATTTTCAAAATCACGCTCGACATCGCTCGTGAGTCTTTTGACGCGTCTGATCAAGTGATTGCGACTTAACACGCGCAGTAAATCTTCGCGGATAGTTTCATATCGCGGCAAATTGACGCCCTGCCCGAGCAGATTTTGAATTGCGTCCGGTTTTTCGAATTTATCCTTTTCAGGCATAAATTCTTCGGGCGAGGGTTCAATATAAAGCAGTTTTCGCCGGACAATGCCTTCGGAAGGGCGCTGTACAAGTTTATCAATCGCATAGCCGAACGGTTTATTGTCCAGCGCGCCGCCGTCAACAAACGAGCGGTTTTTCCAAATGACTTTTTCGCCGTTTTCATCCGTTAATTCACGGAAATATTTTCCCCACGCTTCGTTATCGGATTTTCCCATGGCGTATTGCGGCAGAGATGAATCAATTACCTCATCAATGTCAGTTAAACGACTTGGCTCGAAAGCGAGTGGAAATGCCGAAGTCGAGCGCGCCGCGAAAGCTAAAAACGGATTATTCTCTTTTGTGAAATCATTAATATTTATACTTCCGTTATAACGGAAGTTAAAAACTTGTTTGTGGCGGCGTTCCAGAACGGTTTTATCCGCTAACGGCATAGGCAGCGGCAAGCCCTTGAAATCCGTGTAGGTCACATACAAGTCAAGTTGTTCAACCAGCCGATTTCCGATATTCGCTTGATCTTCCATTCCGTCGAGAGCCCTGAGCAATTCGAGATACATTCGCTGACTGTTGAGAAGCGAAACGGGTTCAATCGGCGGCTGAAGCTGATTGTCCAACACTGATTTTTTATCGTTGAGCAATTTGGCAAAATCTCCCTGTTCAATCCAGAGTTTGCGCAATTGTTCGATATTATCAACTCCGTTAACGAGCGCTTTCGACAGATAGACCGCGTTAATGCCGCCAGCCGAACTTCCGGTTAAAACGTCAATTACAAAACGCACCCTGGGTTTTACGAAAGATTCAGCCTGCCTTTTAAGAGAATCGTCGAAATCTTTAAGCTTTCTCAGATTTTCTTCGAGCGTCCTTTGAAGCATTCTTTTGTTTTCTCCCTCATTCGCGCCGGCAATGTCATCTTTAAGGGAAACTATTGCTTCTTCTAGTTCGGCAAGCTCTCTTTGTTTATTTTCGTCAGCTAACAAAAAAGCTATTTTGCGATATATTCTGGTGGTGGTAGCGAGATTCGGCGCATTCGATTCGGTGGCTTGCACAAGTTTAAGAAGTTCCTGCGCGACGCCGTTAATATAAATTGCCAGCGAACCTCCTCCATACATCACGACGGCAAACTTGATTTGCAAGTCGGCGGGATTTACTTCTGTTGAAT
>DATHTS010000047.1:0-3249 GCA_035462935.1 Pyrinomonadaceae bacterium | reverse complement strand
CTGCCGACTGCCAACTTTCTCACTCAAACCACAACATCTCCAACTCATACCGCCAATCTTCAAGCATTTGCTTATCCAAATTCAAAATACCTTCCCGCGTTACGCTTTCCGGCAATTTTGAAAATGAGGCTATTTTCTGAAAAACCTGTTCGCGCTCTTTTCCCGAAACGCGCGAGAGCAGATGCCAGAGCGATAAAGTGTCCTGTGAACGGGCTTTTCTGAGGATTTTTTCGAGCGCGGCGCTTCCGCCGTTTTCAAAATCGAATTTTTTCAGCGCGTCCTTAAATTCTGTCGAAGCCGTTTCTAAAAAAGGCGTCCCTAAGCCTTTGCCGCGTCTGGTCAGACACATCGCGCCCGCCGGAACGATTGACTCGCGCCCGTCGCGCTCCAGCGCGACATAGCCGCTCGTAACGTGAAGCTTGCTGTTTCCCGCTTTATCAACTTCCAGCTTGTAAGCGCAGCCCAAATCAACCGCCGCCGCCGTCGGCGTGTCCACAACGAAAAGGCGCGGCGGCGCGAAAATCATCGCCTCCAAGCTTCCGTATTCAAGCGCCATCCGATGCTCGGTTTCGCTTGAATTTACCAATTTCACCAGAGAGTTCGGCGCGATTTCGACTTGCCCGATGTCGGCGACATCGATCTTAGCGCGGGAGTTTTCGTCGGTTTCCAGAATTTCTCCGACTTCCAAAAGCTCGGGCTTGGATGAGTTCAAAATTTTCGGCGCGCCTTCGATACTTTCAACCTGCCAACCCGCAGTTTTTTCGGGCTGAAAAATCTGCGGCGTATTTTTCGGCGAATTTTCGACGGTTTCTTCCGTCCTCGATAAATTTAAATAAAATATTGCCGAAAAGCCGGAAATTAAAATCAACAGCACAGAGGCAAAAGCTAAATTTCTAAAATTAAAAATTGAAACTGCCGCTTTTCGTGAAGTCTTGCCGTTTAATTCCGCTTCGATTCCATTCCAAACGCCGGTTGGCGCATCAGCCCGTTTTAGGTTCTGCGCGAGAATTACGGCAAATTTGATTTCTTCATGCTCGCTCCGGCAGATTTGACAATGCAAAAGATGCTCGCCGACCGTCTGCCGTTCTTCGGGCGATAGTTCGTGATTTAAAAAGGCTGAGAGTTCTTTTTTGTAATGCTTTTCCTTCATTTTTATTTTCGTGTTTTTCGCGTCTTTCGCGGGCAAATTTCAAATTTCATTCTTCAAATGCTCCAATTTCTGCGCCAGCAGTTTATGCCCGCGATTCAGGCGCGATGCGACCGTTCCTTCCGAGCATTCCAAAACTTCGGCGATTTCCCGATACGAAAGCCCTTCGACGTATTTCAGCAAAATCGGCAGACGAAATTTTGTCTTCAGCGTCGCCACCGCCTTTTGCACCTCGTCGGAAATCTCCTGCCGGAAAACTTTGTCTTCCTGCGTTCGCTTCACTCGCGGCTCGTTAAATCCAAGTAAATCCGAAAAAAATGAAAACCGCCGCGTTTTTCGCTGCTCGTCAATACAGGCGTTGACCGTGATGCGATAAAGCCAGGTTGTGATTTCCGCCTCGCGGCGAAAATCTTCCAGATTCGTGAAAAATTTCAAAAAAACCTGCTGCGTAATATCTTTCGCCAACTCTTCATTGCCGCCGAAAAAATTCAGCGCGACCGAAAAGACACGCTTTTGATTTCCCAGAAAAAGCGACTCGAAAGCCTCGCGGCTACCATTTTTGCATTCCGCGAGCAAATCCTGTTCGATTCCATTTTCCGTCATTACGGCGAGTCGCTCCATTTCTATTTCAAAGATTTTACTCCGATTTTTTATTCTGCACATTTACCGAACATAGCGCGAATAAGTTTTCCTTCATTCTTTTCTCCGGTTAAGCGTAAAACTAAAGTCGCCGTTTCCAATGAAGAGTTGAAATTCTTTATCTAAAAAGAAAAGCACATTTTCATCTCCAACCAAAAAAGAGATAGATTCACCGGGACGCTCAGGATTTAGCTGATAAATTATCGCTTCCGGGTTGGTTTTAGCGCTTTTAATTATTGTCCATTTACCTTCGATGGTATTCGGACGATTAAGAGTGGTTTGCAAAATGTATGTGGTCGGCTGATTTGTCTTTGAATCTCTGAGCAAAGTAAGTTTCCATTTTAATTTAAAACAGTCATTTTCGACCTGTAAATTATATTGTTTAATAAAATCAAGGCACGGCGTTCTTCCTTCATATATTACCTGTTGGGAAGTTTCTTTGGGCAATGAAACTGTCCAAGAAGGCAAAATCCGGGAACTCTCTGCAGGCGAATCTTTTCTGTTTAAGGTATAACTCCATCCGCCGTTTCCGACTAAAAGTTTATGATCGGGCGTCAGGAGATGGAAAAGATTCTCGTTTAGCTTAATCAAAGAGATTGGGATTTGAGTCTTTTCACTCTTTAATTGGTAAATCTCTCTGTTTTGGCTTTTTGAGATAGTGTAAACGCCTTTCATGGAAAACGACTCGCCGCCGCCTTTAAAACCGCTGGTATTTGGCTGTCCTTCACCGAAAGAAATATTTAAAACAAAGGTTTTCGAATCGTTTTCAGTTTGATTCAAAGTCAGATTCCATCTAATAAAATCAATTTGTTTATCCGGGCTTATGGTGAGTAATGATTTAATCAGAGCATCACCCGGCGTGCTGCCGACCAGAACGATTTTTGAAGATAAAACATTCGCCGTGCTTGCTGCCGAACAAGAGCTTGAAAATAAAACACACGCGGCAAGCAATGTTTTTATTAGATAAGTTTTCTTATGTTTCATACTTACTCCGTTTTTTTGCTCATTGCCCAAACATCGTTGCTGTAAACGAAAACCGGATTGCCGTTTTTCATATACGAGTATTTGCCGCCGGTCATAAAAAGCTTGTCGTTCCACACCCAAACGGCGACCGCGCCGCGCGGCGACCAGGGCGCCGATCGCGCCTGCCACGCGGCGCCGTCTTCGGAAACAAAAACGGCGTTGCCGAAATTGCCGTCATTGCGGTTCGCGCCGACAAACCAAAGCTTACCGTCAAAAACTATCGAAGTTCCGCCGGTGGGTCGTTCGGTTTTCAACTCGACCCGCGCCCAATTAATGCCGTCTTCGGATGACCAAACTTCTTTGTGAGAATTAGGATTGATTTCCCTGTGACCGTCAATAACGCCGCCGCCGAAAATCCAGAGCCGTTTATTAAATTCCAAGACTCCGATATTGCGCGGACTCCACGCGGCGTGTTCTACAACTTTTTTCCAATGAACCCC
>DATHTS010000046.1:0-12436 GCA_035462935.1 Pyrinomonadaceae bacterium | reverse complement strand
TCGTAAAGGGGAAACGATTTGCCTCTGAAAATTACTGGGGTGAGCGAAAGAGAGTAACGAGGGGTCTTACACATGCAGCCTCTTTTGTGTAAGCAACCATCTTCGAAAAGATGATTTATTGAGGTTGCCAATATATATGCGAAAAAATCGCGTTATATTACACTTAATTTCAAAAAAAATTTCACTTTTTTTGCCGTAAAAAAATAAGTGCTGAAATAATTGAGGTTAAGAGTTCTGAAAAACTAAAATTTTTTTAGTGAAATGTCTAAGAATTTCGATCCCCAAAAATTTGAGCTGCTTCTCGAATGGTTAAATCCGGTTCGGGAAGAGGCGGCGGAAAAGTATGAACAAATCCGGCAGGGTTTGATTATAATTTTTTCATCGCGCGGTTGCGCTCACCCCGAAGACCTCGCCGACGAGGTTTTTGACCGCGTGATGAATAAAATCGAAGACCTGAAATCCTATTATAAAGGCAAGCCGGAAAATTATTTTTACGGCGTGGCGAAAAAAATCCGCCTTGAAACTTTCCGTGTATATCTCCTTCCTTTGACCGAGCAAATTCTGGCTGACGCGAAAATAGACCCCGATGACCGGGAAACAGAGGAAATCAAGCCCGTTAATTCCTGTCTGAAACAATGCCTGAAAAAGGAAGGTGAAAAAAACTCGAAGATGGTTTTGGAATATTATGGCGCGAAATCGCTCCGCGAAAAAGAGTTTCACGAAAAATTAGCGAAAAAATATTCGATGCCGCTTAACACTTTGCGGATAAAGGTATTTAGGATAAAAAAGCGTCTTTATAAATGTATAAAAAATTGTCTGAACGGAGAGTGAGGTGTAATTTAAGAAGATTTTTTCGCATATAGATTGTAGAAGGTTTTTTTAAGGAAAAAAAATGACCCCCGACATCGGAGACGAAAAAAATTTAAGAGCCTATCTTCTGGGGCAAATAGAAGACGAAAATCTTGTGGAAGGAATCGAGCGATGTGTGCTTGAAGACCCGGATTTCCTTGCCAAAACGCAGATGTCTGAAGAAAGCTTGATTGAGGAATATGTTTTAAATCAATTGAGGGATGAAGAATTAGAAAGGTTCAAAACGCTTTTTCTATCCGTGCCGGAGAGACGCGAAAAAATTCTTATCACCAAAGCCCTTCATAATTTGGGAGAAGAAAAAAAACAAGAGGGCAGAGTTTTTAGTTGGAAGTTTTTAAGGCAATTCGGCTTTTTTCCCAAATTAGCTTTCGGTTTTCTTTTATTGTTGATTTTTATTATTTCCGGCTATTGGATCATTTTTCAACAGGAAAATTCAAAGGAATCGCTCGCAAAATTACAGGAGATTTACAGCCGGGAAAGAGCGGTCGAGGCTCGCATCGCCGATTTTTCGTATTCGCCGTTAATTGTTTTGCGAAGTGATAAACAAAACAAAGACAACGAAACCGCGCGGCGCAAAATCGAGATGAAATTAATCGAAGCGGTCGAGGAAAAGCCAAACGGCGAAAATCACAACGCTTTGGGCGTATTTTATCTGACCGAAAGAAATTTTGACAAAGCGATTGACCAATTTGAAAATTCCCTGAAATATAATCCCAATGACGCCAAAATTAGAAGCAATCTCGGCGCGGCTCTGCTGGAGAAGGGAAAACTTGAAGCGGACGCAAAGAGATTTGAAACTCTTTCACGCGCTTTGGAAGCTGCAACTAAGGCGTATGAACTCGATAATTCGCGGCTGGAAGCGTTATTTAATCGCGCTTTGATTTTGCAGGAATTGAAAGTGCCGCGGCAGGCAATCGAAGCGTGGAAGGTATATATGGAAAAGGACGGGGCTTCAAAATGGGGAGAAGAAGCGCGGCGAAATTTGGAGAATATTGAAAAACAGAAAACCGAAGCGTTCAAGCCAAAGGAAAAAATCTTAGAGGATTTTCTAAACGCCTTCCGGGAAAACAACGAACTGACGGCTTGGAAGATACACAGCCAAACGAAAGAGATAAGTACCGGACAGCTTTTGCCGCATCGTTTGGCGAGAAGCTATCTGGAGAACACTGAAAACGAGTTGCCTGAAAAGGCGCGGGAAAATCTCTCGGCGCTAATTTATATCGGGGCTTTGGAAGAAAAAAAAGCTGCCGATTTTTTTTTTCGGGAATGGGGTAATTTCTATTCCAATCTAAAGAAAAATGAAATAAAGGTATTACTCGAAGCCCATCAGCATTTGGAAAAAGGCTTTCATGGTATTTCAACCTCCGATTATTCCGCGGCAAAAACAAATTTTGAGAAAAGCCGCGATTTGTTTTTACAGGCAAATAATATTTTGGAAGCGAAAATCACCGAATTATGGATTGGACATTGTTTGACACGGCTCGGAAAAATAAATCAAAGCACGGAGTTAATGTTTTCGCTTATTCAATTTGCAAACGAAAAGAATTACAAATGGCTCGAAATGGGAGCGCACGGTTGGCTCGGAACAAATTATTTACTGCAAAATGAATATTCCAATTCAATCGAAGCTTACAAAAAATCATTGGCTCTCGCCCGGAGCATTTCCGACACTTACCATAAACAAAGATCTCTGGCTGCGCTAACGGAAGTTCACAGAAAAATCGGTGAAAGCGAAAAAGCCCTTTCCGCTATCAGCCAAAGCTTGGCGGACGAGGATTTGTATTTTCAAAGCGAAAGGCAAATGTGGCGCAATTATATCTACGCTTCTCAGGCGTTTGACCAGATGAATTTCCCCGAAGCCGCCATTGCTTTCGGTTTGGAAAATCTTCTTCTCGGCGAGGAAATTTATAAAAATCCCGCGATTTCACACAATTCTCATATTTCTCTTTCGGAAATGTTCGAGGGAAAAGGAGATTACGCGAGCGCTCTGGAATACGCGGAAAAAAGCCGCGCTTTCGCGCTTAAGCTACCGCAGGACAGCGCGGTAAAAACCTTGCTGGCGCACAGCGAACTGCAAATCGGAAAAAGCAAAAGCCGGATGGGAAATTGCACTGAAGGATTGAAGAATCTCGAACAGGCGCTCGGAATTTACAATGAAATTTCCGAATATACATTCCTTAAATACAACACTCATAAAGAAAAGCTGTTTTGTTTTCAGGCATTGAAGCAAACGGACGAATTTGAAAAAGAGCTGGCGTTAATTTTACAAATCTTTGAAAAACACCGCACGCAGATTTTGGAAGAACAAGCCCGCAACGTTTTTTTTGACCGCGAGCAAACCGTTTATGACGCGGCGACCGAAAACTCCTGGAGCAAAGGTGATTTCGTTGCGGCTTTTAATTACTCGGAAAAATCGAAAGCGCGTTCCTTGCTCGATTTAATAAATGAAAAGGGAAAGGTTTCCAACCAGGAACTGCATTTCACGGCGTCGGTCGAGCCGTTTTCCTTAAACGAAATTCAGGCGCGAATGCCGGAACAGGCGCAAATCGTTCAATTCGCCGTTTTACCGGATAAAATTTTGGCTTTCATCATCGGAAGAAATAATTTTGAAGTCTTAAAAATCGAAATTTCGCAAACCGAGCTGGAAGAAAAAATCGAGAGTTTTTTAAATTCGATAGTTAAGGAAAAAGAAAGTTCGACTTCGATTCAAAAAAAATCCGCCGCGCTTTTTGAAATTTTAATCAAACCGATTTTTCCGCGCCTCGACCGCAACAAGGAAATTTACTTTGTTTCCGATAAAATCTTAAACCGCCTCCCGTTTGCCGCGCTTTATTCGCCGGAAACTAAAAAATACCTGATTGAAGAGATAACTATTTCCTCTTCGCCGAGCGCGACCGTTTTTATCTCGGCTACCGAGAAAGCCCGAAATAAGCCGTTTTCAGCTAATGAAAAAATATTAAGCATCGGCAATCCGGCGTTTGACCGAGCGGAAAATCCGAATCTTTCCGACCTAAAAGCGGCGGAACGCGAAGCCCGCGAAATCGCCGGTCTTTATCCGGGCGCAACCGGCATTACCGGCGCGTCGGCGACGCAGGAAGCTGTTTTGGACGAATTGAAGAAAACGGAAATTCTGCATTTTGCCGGGCATTTTTTGCCGAATAAAACCACGCCGCTTTTTTCCAAACTTGTTTTGGCGCGGAAAGAAGGCGAAACGAGCGGGGATTTGCGCGTTTTGGAAATAGCACAGCAAAAAAATCCGAATTTAAAATTAGCCGTTTTATCGGCTTGTCAAACCGGCTATGAAACTCAATTTAACGGCGAAGGAGCGGTCGGCGCGGCGCGGTTTTTTTTAGCAATTGGAGTCCCCGCGGTGGTAGCCAGCCATTGGTCAATTGACTCGCAGGCGACCGCAAATTTGATGACCAATTTTCACCGCTATCGAAAGCAGCCGGGTTTTTCCACCGCAAAGGCTTTGCAAAAAGCCCAAATCGAGGCAATTCAAAAGTCCGACGAAACAAATCTCCCATTTTACTGGGCTGCATTTTCAAGCGTCGGCGGGTTTAACGCAGCTTAAAAAACTATAAAAAAGGAGAAAAAAAACACAATGGCGATGAATGAATCAGACGCAGTTGCGCTAGTTTACTATCAAGGCTTGGGAATTAGCTGTTTCAATCCGATGCTCAACCGGTTTGAAGCAGCGATTTTGCGCGAATCAGGTCACAGTTTTTCCATAAACATCCAAAAAGAAGCCAACGAGCAAACATATGGAATTGCGTTTTTCGACAACATCCCGCGCGAAGACGTTTCAATTCACATAACGGGTTCAGGCAATCCATCCGTAGTCGGTTATGAAACTTACGAACCGGGATATTTCGACCGGACGGCGACGACAAATGATGTTAATGATTTACGCTGGATCGTAGATATGTGCCAGATTCACGAAACGGAGCTTTCGCCCACCGGCGAATCCGGTTCGGAACACGATATGCCGATCTCCCGCCTTTACATAAAAAATGCCGAGTTTTACACGAAAGCATACACTGATTACGATACAAATATAATCGTAAAAGACAGCGGCGAAAATATTATAGCCGATGGTCTTTTCGGTAAATACGGTTATATAATGGGAGCGAAAATCATTGCCGACACGATAGAAATCGAATTCGGCGGGATGAATCAATCAACCATAAATTTGGAAAAGGAAACCGGCACAGTTTATAAAATTTTTATAAGCAATATGCGCGAAGGAGAAGACCCGACCAGCGATTTCCCCGAATATTACAAGGTTGTCGAAGATTTGAACGGCAAAACCTGTAATATTGTGAAAGTTGTGGATTCCGGGAGCTACTACTGCGGCATGGTTTTTTGCCGCTCATTCGACACGATTGATGATTTATCCTGAATAGATGAGAAATGAAATGTGAGAACTGAGAATTATTTATTTGTTAAAGAAAATCTAATGAGCGAAAGTCTTTCGGCTTCGCTCTTTTTATTTTTTCCGAAGCTTCGTGATAAAATCTTCGCTTTGTCTTAATCAATCTTTTTATAAAATCAGGAGATACAAAATGAAACTAGCATTAAACGGCGCGACGACGATGCGCGCTGATTTGGAAACGGACATAAAAGCGGCGAGCGCGGCGGGTTTTGAGCTGATCGAAATCTGGGCGGCGAAATTGCGCGAATTTTTGAAAGCAAACACGGTTGCGGATTTGAAAAGACTTCTCGGCGAAGCCGATTTACAGCCTTACAGCATAAATTCGATTGAGCATATAACTTTTCGCGCCGATAAAGATTACGCGAAAATCAAAGCGGAATGCGAAGATTTATCGAAAATCGCCGGTGAAATCGGCTGCCCGTATGTTGTTGTCGTTCCGGGCAAACTTCCCGAAAATGCGAGCAAGGAGGAAATTATCGAAGAATCCGTAAAGGTTTTAAATGAACTCGCCGACATAGCCGAAAAACAAAATGTCGGATTGGCGTTTGAATTTTTGGGTCAAACCGATTGCTCGGTGCAGACGCTCGATTTGGCAAAGGAAATTGTTGAGCAGGTCGGGCGCGAAAATATCGGACTTGTTATTGACACATTTCATTTTTACGCCGGAAATTCGAGCTTTGAAGCGATTGAAACCTTGAATCCCGACAAACTTTTTATTTTTCATATCAACGATTCGGAAAATCTGCCGAAAGAAGATTTGACCGACGCGCACAGGCTTTATCCCGGTCTGGGGATTCTGCCTTTGCAGGAAATCAAAAAACGTTTCGACCAAATCGGTTATGACCGCATGGCGAGTATCGAGATTTTCCGCCCTGAATATTGGAACGAAGACCCGTTTGAAGTAGCGAAACAGGCGAAAGCGGCGACCGAAAAAGTTCTCGGATTAAACGAAAAAGGAGCGACTGCCTAAAATAATTTCACTGTAAGGATACTGAGACAAAGAGAGAAATTAACAGGGATAACAGGATTGACGGGATAAATAATTTTCTTATCCATGTTTATCTGTGGTTTCTTTTCCTAAAAAATCTCTGCGCCTCCGCGTCTTTGCGGTTTAAAAAATATGGATAAAATAAAAATTGGAATTATCGGGACAGGCTACATCGGCGGCGTTCACGCGCAGATTTTTGCTTCCGATGAAAGATGCGAAGTTGCGGCGCTTTACGACATCGAAAGCGAAAAAGCGACGAAAATTTCTAAAGTTATTGGCGGGGAAGTTTGCCGTTCGGCGGAAGAGGTAATTGAAAAATCCGACGCGGTTTTGATTTCGACGCCGAACACACAGCATACGGAATTGGCGATTGCTTCGGTGGAAGCGGGAAAGCACATTTTCTGCGAGAAGCCTTTTTCGACGAGTTTGGAAAAAGCGAAAATTTTATTGGGAACGGCGCAGAATTCCCAAAAGATTTTCCAGGTCGGGCATAATCGCCGTTTCGCGCCCGTTTATGTAAAGCTGAAAGAGCTTATCGCGGAAGATGAACCGCACTCGGCGCACGTAAAGATGAATCGCGGCGAGCTTTTAAATCCTGAATGGACGGGCGACCCGCAAGTTACGGGCGGATTTTTGTATGAAACGACGATTCATCTTTTCGATATGATGCGGTTTCAATTCGGGGAATTAGCGGAACTCGTCGCTTTCGGTTCGACGCACGATTACCCGGAGACGGACGATTTTTCGATTTTGATGAAGTTCAAAAGCGGCTTTCACGCGACTTTTGCCTCGGCTTCCGATGCAAGCTGGATTTTCCCGTTTGAACGGATGGAAGTTTTTTGCCATCATCGCACCATTTTGACAAGGGAAATGGAAGGCTTGGTGGATTCAAAAGGCACGGATGCGAATTATCAAACTTTTGCGTGGCATCAACTTGCGAAAGAGGAACGCTGGGGCTACGTTCAGGAAGACCGCGCGTTTATTGACGCGATAATTAATAATTCCGAACCACCCGTTACGGTTCTTGACGGTTATAAGTCGGTTGAGCTGGTCGAATCTGTTTATCAGGCAGTAAAAACAGGCGAACGGATAAAATTCGATTGATTTTTAATCCAAAAATTTGGTCTGGAAACTTTAGAAAGAGAACATTTTTTGATATGCTTCGTAAGCAATCTTTAAAGGTTCTCTTTTTTTGCGAGGCAATTATGATTCAATGTCAAACCTGCGGGCAGGCAAATTCACAGGAAAGCAATTTTTGCCGTTTTTGCGGTTCGGCACTTCCGCAAATGTCCAACAATAAACCATTCGATTTCGCTCCGCCGCGCCCATACGCATGGAAAACCGACGAGTTTCAAATTTCCAAAAGCAGAGCGCGTAAAACCGAATCATTTAACCAGGTTCAGCCGCTTGTTTATCAGCCGCCGCCGGCAAATCAAAAACTGCAAACCCAACCAGAAACTTTCCAGCAGCCGAAATGGATCGCGCAAGGCTATCACTGTCCGCGATGCAGCAGCCAGTTGATGCCGAAAATCGAACGGAAAATTTCAACCGCCGGCTGGATAGTATTCGCCGTTCTTCTGATTACATTTTTCCCGCTTTTCTGGATCGGATTTTTGATAAAGGAAGATGTTCGGGTTTGTCCCGTTTGTAATCTTCGTGTTAGCTAAAAGATGGATATTCAGGAAATTTGTCGGCGTGTTTCTAATGGAAAATATCTTGTCAAAACACATGCCATCCGGCATGCTTTAAAAGAGGGCTTTGGGCGAAAGAATATAATTGAAGTTATTTTAAATAAATTTGAATTCAAATCCTAAAAATAAAAATGGACAGCCCAAAGAATGGCGGAAAACTACGTTTGAATATGAGGAGAGCGGGATAAAAATTCAAATTCCAAATGTATTTGCGTGGGTTTGTCCCGAAACAGGCGAGGCTTCATTTACGCCGGAAATTGTTGACGAGTTAATTTTAACCGTTCGGGATTTATTGGAAACGGCAAAACGCGTGAAAGAAAGGCGCTCGGTTACAACAGAATATAATATAAGGATAAATTAACGGTAATAATATCCTTTCGGATGTTCAATCTTAATTTCGGGATTTGTGCTTAAAACTTCCACTTTGTAATAGCCTTTTTTCAAATGGGTTGATAAATAAGTCAGCGCAAACTGCCGATTCAACATCATTCCTAAATCAGAGAAATACGGCTTAAAACTTACAGCCGTCATAGAGCCTTGAAAAAAGGCGCGTCCGCCTGTTTCTTCGGAAAGCCGTAAAAGCGAGCCTTGCGCGTTTAAAATCAAAAAAGAATTCGCTCTCTGGGTAAAACTTCCCGTGGCATAAAAAGAATAAACGGCAACGCCCCGTCTTTGCGCTCTTGTAATCGCGCGGTCGAGGTCAATGCTTTGCCCGGGCGATGAGCTTCCGATTCCGTGTGAAATGTCGAGACCGTCGGAGATTAACAAAACAGCGCGTCTGCCCGCGGGCAAGGCTTCAAAGCGATCCAAAACTTCAATAACGCCGTCGTAAGGATTTCCCGCCGCAACCGAAGGGCTTCCGGTGATAATTCGCAAAGAATTAGCGGCTTTCTCCAAATCTTCGGTAAATTTTTGGCGAACCTGAATCGCGCCGCCGCGAAGATAAGCCACCATCACGCGCGAACCGCGCGGCATCTGGCGAATAAAATCGGCGATTTGTTTCAGTTGAAGGTTAATATTTTCGGTTAAATCGTCTTGGATTAAAATCGCAAGTGATAGAGGCGTGTTGCTGACGCTGCGGATCGAGAGAATAATCTGTTCTTCGCCTTGTTCTTTGACGATGAGCCGGTCGGCTTGAATAAATTCTTCCGCCTGCTTTTCACGCAATTCTTTCTTGGAAAAAAGCGAAATCGGGATTGTTACAGTGCGAACTTTCTGTTCGTTCGCCTGCCTTTGCTTTCCTTTTTGGGCGTAGGAAAACCCGAAAAAAAGCAGAATAATAAAAAAAGCGGGAAATATTTTGAAAAATTTAATTTCTCTCATACGGAAAAAATGCGTTAAAATTCAACCGCCGAATAGATTATAAATGTTTTAAGCTGACATTTGAATTTTTGATGCTCCGAATTTGAATAAAGTTTGCACTGCCTGTAGATTTAATCGTTGAAGATGAAAGAACTTGAGCCGAGATACGAAATAACGCGCAAGGAAATCGTGAAGGATAAAGCCTTAAAAGCGGGAGCCTGGCTTGCGCCCGTCTCGCTTTCGGTGATTCCGGCTTTAATTTTCTTTATTTTCTTTATATTTTCCATCGGCACGGTAACGGCGATTATTCCTTTTTCTTTAGCGGTTATCTCTTTAATTGTCGGATTTATTGTCGGCTTAGGTATTTCGGGAGGCTTAATGCTCTATCGCTCGCGCTGGCTGGCTCAGGTTCGTGAGCGGCTCGCGGTTGACGGAATAAAAGCCGAAGAAGTTGATTGGTTCAAAAATGAATTAACCTCTGCGGAGAAGAAAGCCTTAAATGAAATTCAAGCCAAAGATTTGCTGCTCGCGGATGCCTATCGTGAAACTCTGGCTTCGCGCTTAACCGCGACTCGCATTATAAAGTCTTCCAGACACGAGCTTTTGCTCGCCCAAAGACGGCAAAACAAACTGAAATACCTGAAAAGCGAAAATTCGGCGGAGTTTCAGAAAGAAATTAAAAGGGACATCGAAAAACTCTCGGAAATAAAAAAAGAAGCCGAACAAATGAGCGTCGAGGCGGAAACGCGCCTGCAAATGATCGAAGCCGCCGCAACGCGTGGTGGAAATTTAGTTGATTCGCAAATCGCCTTGAAAAAACTCTCCGCGCGGGCAAGCGAATTACCTTTGGCTTTGGAATCGGCGCGAATGGAAGAAGAGATTCGCCGCGAACTTGAAAAGGAACAGCCGCAATAAAGCGCAAAAGACGCAAAAGAAATTCAATAAATTTCATTTCTGAGAATTTTTGCGCTTTTTCGCGGCTATTTTAATCTTTGTGATCTAATCTTAATCTTTCGATTTTCCGCGCTCTACCCGTTTCCTCATCAATATCAATGACGACGGCGCAAATCCAAACATCCCCTTTTGAATGATCGGCGCGCGGGGCAGGGAATTTGGTGAATCGCTCAATTATTTTTTCTTTACTCATTCCAATTACTCCAGCGTAACTGCCGGTCATTCCGATGTCGGTAATATAAGCCGTTCCGCCGTCTAAAATTCTTTCGTCAGCCGTCGGAACGTGCGTGTGCGAGCCGACGACGGCGGAAACTCGACCGGCTAAAAACCAGCCCATCGCATATTTTTCGGAAGTCGCTTCGGCGTGCATATCAACGAGGCGGATTTTTACATCTTCGGGAATTGTTTTTAGACATTCATTCGCCACGCGAAACGGATCATCAACCGGCGGCATAAAAACTCTGCCCAAAAGATTGAGAACAGCAATTTTGTATCCGCGAATCTCGCCGATAAATAAACCTCTGCCGGGTGTCGAGGGCGGATAATTAGCGGGTCGCAGAAGGCGCGGATTTTTTTCGAGATAGGGAATTATTTCGGATTTATCGAAAATGTGATTTCCTGAGGTCATCAAATCAATGCCGCTTCTAAAAAACTCGTCGGCAATCGGCGGCGTAATGGAAAAACCGCCCGCGACGTTTTCGGCGTTCATCAGGGCAATATCAATTTTATACTGCTCGCGGAGGTCCTGGATGCGGTCTAAAACGGCATGCCTTCCGGGACGCGCGACCACATCGGCAATCATTAAAACGTTCATAAAAATAAAAACCAGATTTCAAAATTCAAATTCCACATTTTATCAATGTTTATATGGAATCTGGAATCTGGAATCTGGAATCGAAAAGGCGAAAGATAACCGCTCAGCCGTTGCAAACGTTTGAATTGAACCTGTTTCTCAACAGGTGGGCAGCCTTCTGTTTCCATCAAAGCCGAATTCTCTGGCAATCTTCTGCCTCGAAAGATTGCACCGAAAACGGCATCAGCCGCCCGATTCTTCAAATGTTGGCTCAATTATTATTGCGTTTGCTCACGTGCAGCGCAGTAGGTGTCTCTCGCCGTAATTGAGATTGTATCAAATGAAATCCGAAATAGGAAATAAAAAGGGGAAGCAAAGGGGTAAAAAATGATTTTTTTTGATGTTGTTTTGTTATTGTTGGAAACGAATGAATTAGGGGAAAACGGCAGAGATGGCTTGGCGGCAAACCAGCTACAAGGAATGTTTGGGAAAAGAAACAACGTGATGAAAAAGTTGCTATTTTCCGCTCACATTCATTTACTCTTTCGGCTCGTCTTTTTTTTCAATTGGTTCTTTTCCTTCGCCTAATATTTTTAAATCTTCTTCGGCTTTAGTGAGCAGTTTTGTTCTCGCGCAAGAATTTGTTCGCAGTTCGCCTTCTTTGCCGTAAGCATATACTAAATATCTCTCGCCTTCCCCAAAACTGTAATCACAACTCGAACCGCTGGATATTCCATCAGAATTTTTTGTGTTATCTGTTACCAAGAAAATTTCTGTCGCTGATTCACCTTTCCACCATTGTTCAACTTGAAATTTAACGACCAGGGTTTCGTAGTCAATTTGCTTGTCCAAATTTTTCTCCCTCAATACCAAATGCCGTTTGGGAATGCCTTTACGATACTCGAACCCGACAACTTTTCCAGCAAAAACCATTGTTGATTGTTTGACTGCATTACTAACAGCATCGCTGACAAATTCATTTGGTAAGTAGAAGCACCCGCAAGCGAAAACTTTAGTTGCGCTTAAAAGTAAGCAAGCGACAAATGAGATTAATGTTTTTTGTTTATTTAGATGAAACATAATTTTTACCACTGAGAGCCGAATTTTGATTTAAACGGAATTAATTCGGTTTAATTCCTTTCTTATTGTTCTCGTTCGACTTCCTGTGGCGCGGCTTCGCGGTGTTTTAGAACGCGGTCGAGCATTTCGGCGCATTCGGCGCTGCGCGAGGCGAGTTGGGCGTCGCTTTGTTCCTGTTCTTTTTTTAGCTGGTGAAATTCGTCGGCGATGTGGAGAGCGGCGAGGATGGCGACTTTGAGCGAATCAACGGTTAAAGTGCCGGAAGAAATTTCGCGCATCTTTCCGTCCACGTATTCGGCAAGCCGCATAATGTATTCATTGTC
>DATHTS010000045.1:0-1696 GCA_035462935.1 Pyrinomonadaceae bacterium | reverse complement strand
AGCCGCAATCATCGAAGCGAGAAAATGAGGCGAATCAAACGAAAATTCGGTTTGAAAAAAGAATTACAGCGCGGCTCGGTCGGCTTAAAAGTCGGCTTGATCGCCGAGCAAATCTGCGACCTTTACATTCATCTATCGCCGCGGACTAAATATTGGGACACTTGCGCTCCGCAGGCAATCTTGGAAGAAGCAGGCGGAAAACTGACCGACGTTTTCGGCGACAAATTAACTTATACCCTGCGCGACGTGCAAAATCACAACGGTATTTTGGCGTCCAACGGCGCGGCGCATGATAAGGCTGTGAAAAATTTAAAGCCTTTACTGACCGAGTTCGGTCGGCTTCGTGTCCGGGCAAGATAAAGTTTTTACTAGAGGCTATTTCAAAAATATAGACCGTAAGGTTAAGCCAGCGGTCTAAGACCGCGTTTGCCGAAGATTGCTGCCTGAAACGCGGTCTTAGACCGCTGGCTTAACGATAATATTATTTTTGAGATAGCTTCTAATTTTTCCTTTGCGAGCTTTGCGCTTTTGCGGGAGATAAATCTTAATTTCCCGCAAAGACGCAAAGTGCGCAAAGGATTTTGCTACTATCAATTTATGGCAAAAGACGCAAAAACTCCTTTTGAAAAACTGACGCCGTTTCACAAAAATTCCGGCGAAATAAACGTCATCATCGAAACGCCGAAGGGTAAGCGAAACAAATACGATTTCGATCCCGAATCAGGGCTTTTCAAACTTGGCGGCGTCCTCGCGCTCGGTCATTCATTTCCTTTCGACTTCGGGTTTATTCCGAATACCTTGGGCGGCGACGGCGATCCGCTGGATGTCTTGGTTTTGATGGACGAGCCTGCGTTTACGGGCTGCCTGATTAAGTCGAGGCTCATCGGCGTCATAGAAGCCGCGCAAACCGAACGCGACGGAAAAACGGAACGCAACGACCGGCTGATTGCCGTTGCGTCGGAATCACATATGCATTCCGACGTGAAATCGCTTGATGATCTGAATGAGAAATTGGTTGAGGAAATCGAGCATTTCTTTATTTCATACAACGAAGCGAAAGGCAAAAAATTTAAGCCGCTCGGACGTTTTAATTCCGAGCGAGCGCGAGAGATTGTAGAAAATGGAATTGAAAATTATGCGAGATAATTTTCATTTAAATATATACAAGTCCATTTTTAATATGTCCTATATCTTTTCTCTTCCCGGTGCTTTTTGAAGAAATTTATTGTTACAGCGCTTGTGATAAGACATAATCCAAAGAAGGTGATGTCCATAAAGCTTTCTTCGTGCGGACTCAAAATGGAAGCGGCTAATAATAAAATAGACGCCGTTAGGAACAAAAATGCGCTGATACGATGACTAACCATAATAAAATTTAAGGGTTAAAGTTCGCTTTTCTGATGATAAGATTTCCTGAATAACTACCGGACTTACAACATATTCGACACAACCAATTCTCTATTTAGAAACATAAACGTTCCGATAACCACGTGATCGTCAATTTCAATCGCTATATTTTCTTCGTCCAGAATGGTCTTCATCTCATTGTAAGACTCTGTCCCGACTGTTTGACTGTTGACATTAACCAGATCGGCTTTGAGTCCGTATGTATCTTCAAAATTTTTGAGAGAATTTAAAACTTTTCGTTTACAATCTTTCTTTTCCATATCTTCCATAATAAATTACCTGCATTGCC
>DATHTS010000044.1:0-4683 GCA_035462935.1 Pyrinomonadaceae bacterium | reverse complement strand
TGTAATATTAGCGGCGAGCAAATCCTGTAAAGCCTTTTGCCGCTCATTCTCGCCGGCAACGCTGTCTAATCCGTCGCCGATAAAAATCAAATGCCGGTTTTCCAGCGGGCGTGATTTAAACATTTCAATAGCGGCGGCTACCGAATCCGAAAAGCGCGAGCGATTCCCGCTGAAGAGTTTTTTATCCAAATCATCCAAAACCGCGTTTTTGTCGTTTGTCCAATCGGAAACGGTTTCGATTTTATTGTAAGACTGCATCACGGCGAGCGAGTTTTCGTCGGAGAGATTTTGGACGAGAAGTTTTGCGGTCAAGCGCGTAAAATCGAGGGTTTTGGCGAAATTCAAATTCCCGCCCGTGTCGAGAAGAAATAAAACATTAGCGGGAACTTTCTTCATACTTTCAATTTTTTGCGGCGTACCTTCTTCGACGACCAGCAAATCATCCGGTTTGAGCGTCGGGACAAAATTCCCGTTGCTTCTCTGCGCTGTGACATTGAGGTGAACTTCTTCGGTAAAAATCTTTATCGGCTCTTCGGGCGGCGTCGGCTGTGGAGTCGGTTCTTGAGAAAAAACGGGTAAGGTAAATAGACCTAACAGGCAGAAAATATAAAGCGATTTCCTAATTCGTTTTTGCATAAAGTCTTTATTGAAAATAAGAAATGAAATCTAAAGCGCGTATTGATTTGTAAGTATAGACGCGCCGAGCGAGGTTTTAGATGCTTTTCGGCAGGTATTTTCAAATGTAACTTTCAGAAGCTGTTTGAAAACTCAAGATATGAGAAAAACAATCCTTAACTATCAATTTTCAATTAATCATTATCCATTATTTTTCAGTAAAAAACCGGAAAATAACTCGAAAATACAATTGATAATTGACAATGGATGATTGATAATGAGTCGTTTTTCTACGCTCCGCGAGTTTTCAAACAGCTTCTATAATTAAAAAATTTGTTACCAATCCATCACAAACAGATCGGCTTGTTTACCGATGGCAAATCCGCCCATCGCTTCAAAGATTGTTTCCATCGCGTTTCTGGACGGCTGCCGGTCATGGCTTTGCCGACGATTGTTTAACTCTCTCGGCGCTATACAGCCGATCAGCCAACCGACATGAGGCGCTTCGTGAACGAGAATTCCCGCAGCCGCTCCCGTGCCTTGTTGTTTGTAGCCGTGACCGTGAACTAACAAGCAATTGCCGGATGAATTGAGCTTGGCGACCACGCCCGCTCTAAACATCGTCAGCATATAAGGCATAGCCGGGCGCGGTCTGACCTGCATATAATATCCTTTACCGCTATCCGCCTTATATCTTTCCATCGTGTCAAACTCGGCAACAAATTCCAAATCATCGCCGTTCATCTCAATGGCAAGCGCCCGCCCGCCTAATTCGATACCGCTCGAAGCCTTGCCGTTTTGATCGGCAAAACTGACGGAAGAAATCTTTCCGCCTTTGACGACAACCATATTTCCCCAGCGCCCGCTCATTTTACCGTAATTAAATTCCGCCACCGGCGCGCGCGACATTATAAGTGTTACTGGCATATTTAATTCTCCTTATTTTTTTCAGCTATCGCAGCCATTTTTGGTTTTTACTTCATCCATTTAAATCGCCGCCCGCTGTGAATTACTGATATTTAACCGACAAATGAATCTGGCATTTCGAATTTTCCCCGATTAAACGCTTAACATCATCAAAAAATTTATCCATACTGCCTGTTAGGTCTATGCAGCCTTTGCTGCCTCGCTTTGTTCCGCCATGGATAAAGAAACCGCCTCTCGGTATAAATAAACCGGTTGCCGGTCCTTTTGAACCATAAGTCTGCGTATCCGCAAAAGGATGTATGGTAATTCGATAATTTCCGTAGGAATCTTTTAAAAAGAACTTCCACCCGTCTCTCACCCAAAACTCATCTGGATTTATCCAGTATTTACCTTCAGGTATCGGTCCGACATCCGCTGACTTTTGCCTCCCGACGCTGTAATCAAAATTACCTTTCCCGTCAGGAATGCCGGAATCGGCTTTATATTTATCCGTGAAATCGCCGGAAAACAGGTAAAGAAATTCGCCGTCGAATTTCAGGCTTATTCCACCCGAACAATAAGGAATCGTCGGATTATAACGTTCAGAAGCGTATGTTTTTATTTTCTGCTTTTCTCTTTCCTGCGCCTCCGCTTTCTTTCGCTGGTCATAATAAATTAAATAATCAAGCTGTCCCATAATTTCCTCTCTTTTGTAAAAAATTTCTGTTTGTAGAAATTCTTTCTGAATTTCAACTAACCCTGATTCGTGCTGACATTCGTCAAACGCAGCTATGACCAACAATCAAAGGTTTTTTGCTCGGTAAAATCCTTTATTTTCGATTAGAAAGTTCTTAGAAAATTATTAGAAGACGGATGTCTTTGAAAATAGAAAGCTTCTGGTTCGGGAGAATTTTCTTAACAAGAGAGAAAACGCGCTTCTGCGGCAGGACAAGCTTGTTTCCATCATCCCAAAAACTTTTTATCTTCAATTATATTTTCGATCTTAGGGCAACCTCGCCCTTTACAAAGGCTTCCAAAAACTGACTTATCCAAATCCGGCGGAAAACAGGTTTCGGCATATTGGATTTCGGTAGCTTTCCCCGATAAAATTTAACTAAACGGTTCGGCTGTTTGACGAAATAAAGCCATATCGAAAGTTGTTGTGATATTCTTTAAAGAGTGAAGAGAATAGAGTTCGGAGTTGGGAGTTAAGGAATTTTTTTGTAATTTTGCTAGTTATCCATTCTTCGCTCTTTCTTCTCAAGATCTATTCTCTCAACTAATTGAAATGCCTTTTAGCGAATACATTCCCAGTTTAAAGAACATGCTCGACATCGTGCTGGTCTTTATTATTGTTTACGTCGTGCTGAAATTACTGCGCGGAACGCGAGCCGTGCCGACGGTTGTGGGAATGGTAATCCTGGCTTTATTGTATTGGCTGGCGGTTTCGCAGGATTTAGCCACGCTCGAATTCGTTTTACGTTCAGCCGTGCTTTATATCGGTGTGGCGATCATCGTTCTTTTCCAGTCGGAAATCCGGCAGGCGTTGATTTATTTCGGCAATCGCCTGCGTTTCCCGGTTTTGCGGCGGCAGCGCGGCTTGGGCGAAACGATTTACGATGAAATCGTGCTGGCGGCAGCCACGCTTTCATCCGAGAAAATCGGGGCTTTGATCGTTATCGAACGCGATGTCGGTCTCAGAAACTTTATTGATGCGGGCGTTCAGCTTGAAGCGAAACTCAGCTACGATTTGCTGGTTACGATTTTCAATCCGGCGACGCCGCTTCACGACGGCGCGGTGGTTGTTCAGCGCGACCGAATAGCAGCAGCCTCCGTCTTTTTGCCGCTTACGAAAAATCCGAGCATTTCGCGTGAATTAGGCACGCGGCATCGAGCCGCCATCGGCATCACGGAAGGCTCGGACGCAATTTCGATTGTCGTTTCGGAAGAAACCGGCTTGATAACTTTTATCGAAAACGGCGAGATTCGGCGCAATCTGGATACAAACGCTCTCCGCAAGCTGCTTTTAGACGCTATGGGCATTCCGGTCGTCGAGCGAAAACGAGAGCCAACCAAAACGATGAAAGAAGCCGAGACGGAGATAACTGTTGGGTAATTTCAGATTCCAGATTTCAGATTCCAAATTAATCTGAAATCTGGAATTTGAAATTTGGAATTTGAAATCTGAAATCTAATGAATTTTTCACCCGAAAATCTTATAAAAAACGAGAAGCCTCTTTTTATATATTGGTTTCGGCGAATCTTTGTTAACGATTGGCTGATAAAGCTTTTCGCCGTGATAATCACGCTTTCGCTTTGGTATGGCGTTACCGGGCTTCGCGCTCCGATCACGACGCGGCTCAACCGGGTTACGCTCAGCCCGCGTATTTCCAATGATTTGGAAATAACCAATTCGCCGCCTGAAGAAGTTGATCTGGTTATAACCGGCGACAAAAACAGAATCGCGCAAATTAACAAGGAAAATTTAGTGGTTTCGCTGGATTTGACGGAAGTTCAGGCGGGCGACAGAACTATCCAATTAACGCCGGAAAGCGTCAATGTAGAGCTGCCGACCGGCGTTCGGCTTGAAGAAATCCAGCCGAATAGAATCGCCATCAGTTTGGAAAGAGTCGAAGAGCGGGAAATTGCCGTCAGGGTTGAAACCGAAGGCAGTCTTGCGGACGGTTTTGAAATTTACAATCAAAATGTTGTGCCGCCCAAAGTGCGCGTTCGCGGTCCGGCAAGTTATATCCGTTCGCTAGATTTTGTTTCAACCGAATCAATCGGCATTGAAGATCGGCGGCAGGATTTTATCGCCCAGCAAGTTCCGCTAAATATCATAAATCCCAAGGTTACGGTTCTGGACGCGGTGGTTGACGTGGCGTTTGATGTCGGCGAGCGGCGAATCGAGCGGCTTTTTTCCATACCGTATCAAACCGAAACGCGGCTCGGCGTCGCCAATGCAATCGTTTACGGACCGCGCTCTATTATAGAAAAGCTCCAAACCGAAAATCTGCAAGTTATCGAAGAAACACCTGCTGAAGGCAAGCCGACGCTAAGAGTCGTTGTGCCCGAGGAACTCCAAAACCAGGTTCAGGTTAAAAGCGTAAAATTCAGAGAATAGAAAGGAAAAAGGCAAAACTAGTTTTGCCTTTTTCCTTT
>DATHTS010000043.1:0-5307 GCA_035462935.1 Pyrinomonadaceae bacterium | reverse complement strand
TTTTGGGCGTGGCGTCACCTAACAGATATCGCGTTCTCGAACTAAAAAATCCGACTCGTCTGGCGGTTGATATAAAACATTAAAATGATTCCTGTTTTTCTCATCGGCGGCGGCTGGCGGTCGGAAACTTTTCCGCAAACTTACGGGCGTTTTCTCAAAGCCGCTTCCGAAAATAAACAGCGGCGCATTGCCGTTATTGTCGCTGAAGAACCTGATTCAAATGCGTGGGAACAATTTTCCCGGTTTTTCAAAGCGTTTGAATCAATCGGATTAAATTCCGCCGATGCGTTTTGCCTCATTGTTTCAGCGGAAAATCCTCTCTCAAAAGAAAAGCTCGCAGAAATCAAACCAACAGGCGTTTTCGTTTGCGGCGGATTAACGCCCGCTTATCACGACGCGCTTTGCCGTGAAAAATCGTGGCTCGATTATTTGTTTGAAAATAAAATTCCTTACTGCGGATTTTCCGCCGGCGCGTCCGTAGCGGCGGAAAAAGCGATTATCGGCGGCTGGCAGCGCGAAATAAATAGCCAAGTAATTGCAATTACAAACGAAAACGCGGGCGAAGATTTGGATTTGCTCGCTGTTAGAAACGGTTTAGGGTTAGTTCCGTTTGCAGTTGATGTCCACGCAAGCCAATGGGGAACGCTTTCGCGTCTGATTCACACGATTGACGCGGGATTTTGTGAAAAAGGCTGGGCGATTGACGAAAATACGATGCTGGAAATCAGCCGGAACGGAGTCGAGATTTTCGGCGCGGGAAACGCTTATCGTGTCAAAAGACAAAAAGATGAAATTACAATTAACGTTTTTCAATCTAAAAGTTGATGTTAAATTCTACCTTTCTAATTGACCTTCGACAGGATTCCGCGTTCGCCGCCGTCAAATTATAAACGGCATTTTTCAATGCGACAAACCAGCCGTTTTCATCGTAACAAGCTGTGAAATTGTTCAAGTAAAAACTCTTTCATCGGCATAATTTTTCGTTCTCAATCATCAACATTTTATGCTAAAGTTTCATTTATGGAAACAATGACGCTGACCATTCAAGTTCCGAAAAGTATCGGTGCGATTTTGGAAGAAAAAGCTAGAAGCAGCGGTAAAGAAATTGCCGAATACGTCGAAGATTTGATCGAAAAAGATATTGATCGTCCGAAAACGCTTGATGAAATACTCGCGCCCGTAAGAAAAAATTTTGCCGAAAGCGGAATGACCGAAGAAGAATTGGACGAGCTAATCGAAAGCGAACGGCAAGCGATGTGGGAAGAAAAACACGGCAAAGCAAAATCTTAAATGTTGAATGAAATTCTTCGCGTCGTTTTTGATTCCAACATCTTTATCCAATTTTTTCTCAACCCGAACAGCGCAGCCGCAAAATGTCTCGAAGTCGTTCAAAGCGGAAAAGCAGAATTGTTCGTTTCAAAAGAAACGCTTGAAGAAATCAGAGATGTCGTTTTAAGACCAAACATTCTTGCGCGTCTGCCCGATGCTGATGAATTCCAAATCGAAGCATTTATCGAATACATCACCAGTATTTCAACTTTTATTGACTTTGTTCCGCACAGTTTCGATTTTGAACGCGACCCGAAAGACGAAATAATCATTGATCTCGCCATTGAAGCGGAAGCCGATTACATCGTCAGCCGCGATAAAGATTTGCTTGATTTGATGACCGGCTATACAGACGAATGCAAAGATTTTCGCCGCCGCTTCCGCGGACTGAAAATCGTTGATCCGGTAGAGTTTTTAGCAATGGTCGAAAAGTGAAATTCGCCTGAATCACAGGACAACAAATTAACTAGAAACCATCTCAAAAATACAAAACGAAAGGTTAAGCAAGCGGTCTGTGACCGCGTTTGCCGAAGATTGCTGCCTGAAACGCGGTCATAGACCGCTTGCTTAACGATAATATTATTTTTGAGATAGCTTCTAATTGTATTGACAAAACAGTTTGAGAGGAAAAGCGGGAAATTCTGAACTATAAATTCTAAACTATAAACTAATTTGGATAACTTACCTTACGCAGTTTTGTTTTTTGTCGCCAACGGCGACTGACAATATAGCCCAGTGAGAATCGCTGGGACGCTGAAAGAACAAACCCGCTCGCTGAAAGCGAGCAACATCGACGCGGGCGGATTGTTCGTCGCCTTCAGCGACAGAATATGTTTTTGCGCCTTACCCAGCGATTCTCGCTGGGCTATATTGTTCGTCGCCTTCGGCGACAGGCGCAAAAACTGGCTTTGCGCGTAAGGTGAGTTGGATAATTTACTGAAAAATAGTTTAGAGCCCAGAATTTATAGTTTGGTTTGAATTCCTCATAAACTGTTTTGTCAATACATCTAATCATTACAAATACTTTTGGAAATTTTCCCGGTGCTTTACCTGAACGCGGAAATATCCATTCCGTAGCGTTCTTTCACATAATCTTCCTGCGCCGCATTTAAATTGCGTAAATTTGCCAGCCGGCGTTCCGCTTTTTTGATGTGCGTTTTCGTTCTCTCCGCCATTTGCTTGAGCAAATTTCGACCTTCGAGCATTTCGGCGTGGACTTTTTTCCGCAGAATATAAAGCTCGGAAAGTTCAGCTTTCAGGCGTTCTTCGCGCAATTCTTTCAAACGATTTTTGATTTGAAAAATCTGCCGAATCGCGCGCACGAGTTCGTCGCCGATTGAATCGCCTTTTACTAAATCGGGCGAGTCGCGGAAATCTTCAACCAATTTATTCAAGCGATTCTGGTCGCCCGCCGAATAAGCCTCGTTAAGTCGCGTCATCAATTCGTGCCGCTTTTCCTTTTCTTTCGCATCCAGAGCCAAATCGGGATGAATAATCTTCGCCAGATTGTGATAAGCCTTTTTCGCCTCTGCGGTCGGCTGCCATTTGAATGAACAACCTTCCCAATTTTCTTCGTTCGCGTTGGCGGCGGATTCTTCAGCGCGTCGGCGCAATTCCTCGGCGCGTTTTTTTATCTCCTCGTCGTCCGGCACGAGTTTGACTTCCTCTTCGGCGATTTGCGCCTCGATTTCGTCCAAATCGGCGTAAAGCCTGCCGACCTCCATCGTATACTGCGCTTCAAACTGTTCGAGTTCGGCGCGAAGCTCCGCCATTTCTTCCTCACGGTCGGCAAGGCGGTCTTTGAGGCGATCTAAAACTTTACGCTTTTTATTTAACTCGATTTCTTCCGGTGCTAGAACGTTCATAAATCAAAAAAACAGATTAGCATATTTTCTTGGAAATAATTCTATCGAGAGCGTATAGTGAAAATATTATGAAGTTCAGCGATATTGTGACTATTGATAAGGATATACAAAGCGGGACGCCGGTCTTTAAAGGAACGCGAGTTCCGATACAAACCTTGTTCTGGCATATCGAAAACGGAATTACAATTGAAGAATTTTTGGATGATTTTCCGTCGGTAACCAGAGAACAAGCAGTTCAATTGCTGGAACTTTCCGGTAAAATGGTATCAATGCCCAAAGTAATTCAGTTTTATGAAACTGTTGCTTGACGAAAATTTGCCAAAAAGATTAAAACAGGACTTTGCCGAATATCAGATTTTCACCGTTCGGGAAATGGGCTGGAACAGCAAGAAAAACGGTGAACTGCTCGATGCAATGACCTCGGAAAATTTTGACGTTTTACTTACTTTCGACCGCAATTTAGAGTTTCAGCAAAATCTTGATAAATATAATTTAAGAGTAATTGTGTTAATAGCTCCGATTAATACTTACAAGGTTTTATCGGATTTAGTGCCGAATATCAAAATTGAATTGCAAAAATCACTAAAATCGGGGGCTGTGAGAATACAAAAATAGCGAAAGGAAAATAAACCTTTCGCTATTTTCTTCATCATAGTTCCGGCACGCGGAGCTTAAAATTTTGGCTTTATCAGCCCTCGAATTCTGAAAACTTGCTTATTGCATACTGCTCGACTTCCCTGATAACCGCTAAATTTTTGGACTCCGTTTCCGAAAGCATTTCGTCTTTGAAATCGGGATTCGGCTGATACCAGGGCTGCGCGGCAAAATATTTTTGAAGTTCGGGGTCTTTGAAAACTCGTCCGCGCCTCGCATAAATTTCATTTCGCAAAACGCGCAAGTCTTCGACAAACAAGCCTTCGAGCATTTCCGCCGTAATCGGCTCGTTGGCGATTTTCTCGCGCATTTTAGCTTCGATCGATTCGATTAGCTTTACGTTTTGCTCTTCAATCGCGCTTAATTTTACTTTTGATTGGTCTTTCAAAGGTTTATACCAATCGCGCCAATCGAAAACCGCGCGAAAACCGGGAGTTTGGAATTTCCGCCCGCGCCGCGCCCAAAATTCATTGCGAATCAAACGCAAATCATTGAACGTCAAGCCATTTAATTGTTCTTCTTTTAACAGAACATTCTGGAATTTGTCCATATCGCCGACTGAAACTTCCGTATTGCGATATTCGCTGCGCTTGGCGTTCAGATTTTCCAGATTTTTTCGCTCGAAAGCATTTAAAACCGACGGATTATAGTTTGGATTCGGCTTATACCAGTAGCGCTCCTCGAAATACTTTTGCAGCCAAGGCTCGTCGTCGAAACGCTTGCCGTGAATCGCCTCGATTTCGGCGATCAAAATCCGCCAGCCTGCCGCCGTCTCGGTATAAAGTTTTTCGTCGGGAATTTCTTTGTTTTGCCAGAGACGCAGGTCACCCGGTTCGACATAATCGTGGCGTCTGGCTTCCTCCAAACGAATCAAATCGAGATTGTCGCGTTCCATCTTGGTTAAAACCGAATTGCTAAATGCCGATTTCGGTTTATACCAGGATTGCTTTTCCAAATATTCCTGAATGTTTTTTTCCTTGAAAATCCGCCCACGCTTTCCAAAAACGATCCCGCGCAACAATTGGAGTTGCTCGTGTTCAAGTTTATTAAGTTGCGCCGACGTTAATTTTCCTTTGGAAAAATCAAAACTGTGCCATTTTTTCAGCGCGTCCTGCGCAATAAGATTCAGGCTGAAAGCCAGAATAAAAATAAAAGAAATTATTAATTTTCCTCTCATTTCCCACATTCTCCTTTCTAGAAGCTATCTCAAAAATAATATTATCGTTAAGCAAGCGGTCTGTGACCGCGTTTGCCGAAGAGTCTTGCCTGAGACGCGGTCATAGACCGCTGGCTTAACCTTACGTTTTGTATTTTTGAGATTGCCTCTAATAATTATTTACCCTATCAATTTTCCAAGTTCCGCCTTCTTTAACTAATTTGACGGTCAAACTGCGAGCGCCGAAACCCTTATTCGTGCCTTTCGGCGCAGTGAGCGAAACTTTTACGGTCGCATTATTTC
>DATHTS010000042.1:0-4075 GCA_035462935.1 Pyrinomonadaceae bacterium | reverse complement strand
GGTTACCGTGCCATTTACAGTGATATCCAATGTTCTGCCGGCAAAATCAACCGTTGATAAGAAAGTGAAACCGTCCGGCGAAATTTTCCCCTCTCTTATGTTTGCCGTGCCGTATTGTGTTTGCAGACTGCCTGTCAGGATATTACCCTGCTGCGTTAAAATCAACGTTCCCTGCGTCGGCTGACCCGGAATTTCAATTGTTATATCGTAGTTTCCGCCGACATTTGCGGCGGCTCCCGGCTGCGTCGCTCCCGGCGTTGTCGTTCCGGGTGTCGTCGGTCGTCTCTCTTCCCTTCTCGGCTCGAAAAGCCTTCCGTCCACAAAAACGTGCGTTAGCTGTTTATCCTTGGCAAAAACATCTCCTTTCGATACGACCAAGTTGGCGATTTTGCCCGTTTCAATCGAACCGAGCTGATTTTCAACGCCGAAAATCTCCGCCGGAGATAAAGTCATCGCTCGAATCGCCGCTTCTCTCGACAAGCCGCTTTCGATTGCTTTGCCGGCATTAGGCAGAAAATCGGTGATGTTTCGCATTTGACCGGATTGGAAAGCGAATTTCACGCCCGCCTGCGCCAGTCGAGCCGCGTTTTGCGGGGCTTCGGCGCGAAGCCGCAAAACTTGGAGCGGTTCGGGATCGGCTTCCGGCGAAGCTATCGTCGTGCGTCTCGGAAAATCGAGCGAGAGCAGAACCGGAACGTCCTGCTTTTTCAGACGGTCGGCGACTTTCCAGGCTTCCGTCCCGCCCGCGATAATCGCCCGCAGATTGAATTCCTGCGCTAAATCCAAGGCGCGAATAATTTCACGCTCTGCATTGGCGTTGAAAACAATCGGCATCGCGCGGTTAAGAACCGGAAGAAGAGCCTCAAGCGAAGCATCCGCCTCGGGTCGCCTGACGCCGCGCGGATTTGCCGCGAAAACCTTCCTGTATTCCTGCAATCGCTGCGCGTCGAGAAGCATCTGTCTTAAAGCGGAGAAAGTTCCGAGCAGCGATGTCGGATAAGTGCCGCCGCCCAAAGTCGTAAAAGTTACGTGCTGAGCGAAAGGCGCGCGAATAATCATTCCCGAAGCCGAATCGCCAGCCAGATTGATAACCGCCGACTGTCCTTGCAGAACGCCGCCGCGCGGAACGGTCAGAGCGGTTGTAAATCCGGCGTTGCGCTGCGTTTCAAATTGCGCCTCGCCCGCTCTTAACTGCTCCTGAGCGGTTTCTTCCGGGCGCAAACCGTCGGGATAATTTGAATTCGATTGCGCCGAGGGCTGTTGTTGGGTTTGTGTGGTTTGAGCTGCTTGCTGACCCGGCGGGCGCGGCGCGGCGGGCGCAGCCATTCCGAGATTTGTCATCGCGTCGAAAAAGCCCGGATAAACCGTCATCCCCGTGCCGTCAATAGTTCGGGCGTCAGCCGGAACGCGGACAGTTTCGCCGACCGCTTCAATTAAACCGTTTCGGACGACAATCGTTCCCCGTTCAAGCGTTCTGCCCGAAACCGTTACGATTCGCGCGTTGGTAATCGCATAAACATCGGTGCGCGATTGAGCCTCGACAATGAAAGAAAGCGAAAAAATCGCCAATAATGCGAAGGTAAAACGCAAAATTTGAATTTTCATAACTTTTTAGCGGAAAAAAATTTAAAATCAGAACTGCTTTGATTGATTTATTTGAAGTATAAAACAAAAATTTTCAAAATGGAAACACAGCTTTTTCCCATTTTCCAAACGTTATTTAAAGATTTACTATAAAAATATGAGCGCGATTGTTTTATTCGACGGGGTTTGTAATTTCTGCAACGGCTCGGTGAATTTTATTATCGAGCGCGACCGCCAGAATTATTTCAAATTCGCGCCGCTGCAATCGGACGTCGGCGAAGAGCTTTTGCGAAAATTCGGGATTGACAAAGCGGAAACCGATTCGGTGATTTTGATTGAAGACGAAAAGGCTTACACACATTCGACCGCCGCGCTCAGGATTGCCCGGAGATTGGGTGGGATTTGGTCTTGGCTTTACACTTTTATCGTTGTGCCGCGTGGCTTGCGGGATTTTCTCTACCGGCTTTTTGCCAAAAACCGTTATCGTCTGTTCGGCAAACAAGACGCCTGTATGATGCCGACGCCGGAAATTCGGCAGAGATTTTTAAGTTAGTGTAAAATAAATTTTATGAACGAAGAAGACATAAATATGCTGGTTTGCGCGCGGACTTCAGGAAGCCCGCGTCCGGTTTACGGAAGCATCCGGGCAAACTGCACCGAATGCCAATCTCCGGTCTGGGTTTCAGTTTCCGGTCAAAAGGCGATGAAAAAGGATGATAATCTCAAGCCCTTTTGTATTGAATGCGCCAAAGAAAAGGTGGAAAGCGCGGATGAAAAGGTAAAAGCCGAAATCGTGCCGGGCGCGATTGACGAGCTGAAGCGATATTTTTTGAACGTCGAAAATAATTGAGAATTTCGTATCAGTTTCAAAGAAAAAGGCAGTCAGACTTTCGAGTCTGACTGCCTTTTTCTATCTTGGACAATTATCTTATTTGGTCGGAATTCTGATTTCGCGTCCCGTCGGTAATTTTGAAGTCGGGAGCAAGCCATTGAATTTGGCAACCTCGACCGCATCCGCGCCGTGACGCGATGCAACCGTTTCTACCGTATCGCCGCTTTGCGCTTTAACAACGCGGACATTGTTCGGCGGAGTTACTGCCTGCGAAAGCGAGGTCGGGCGCGAGTAGCTTGTTTTCGCTACACCGTTTCCTTCCGGCACAACAATTTTTCCGGTTGGAATCTTCATATTCCCGTTTGCCGCCATTAATTCCTGAACGCTTACGCCGGTTCGCCGGGAGATATTTTCCCAAGTTTCTCCAGCCGCTGTGTTGGCAATGCTCGCCGTGTTGGAGTTGCCGCGCATTTTGCGGAAGACGGCGACTACATCGTTGGCTTTTCCTGCCGGAACATTGATTACATACGGCTCAGGCGGCGTTATATTCGAGCGCAGATGCGGATTCAAATAGCGCAGGTATTCGACGCTGGTATCTGACGCTTGCGCGAGCAGTCCTAAACTCGTCGAAGCCGGAACGCGAATGCGATCATACGTCAACGGCGCGGCGGGACGAACGTGACCAAAGCCATAAGCCTGCGGATTATTGGCAATCAGAATCGTCGCCAGAATATTCGGCACATAATTGCGCGTTTCCTGGGGCAGATATGGATAAGCCAGCCAGAAATTAGCAACTCCGGCGCGGCGAATCGCCTTGTCAACGTTTCCTTCGCCGCAATTGTATCCCGCAATTGCCAACTCCCAATTACCGCCGTAGCGGTTTGCCAAAAATTTCAAATAACGAGCCGAGGCGCGTGTCGCTTCGTCAAAGCTGTTTCTTTCGTCAACATAAGCCGTGCGGCGCAAGCCGTAACGCGCTCCCGTTCCGGGAATAAACTGCCACAAACCTGAAGCCGCCGCCCACGAAAGCGCGCTCGGTTTCCACATACTTTCTACTTGTCCGAGCCACGCGACGTTTTCAGGCACGCCTTCTTCGCGGAAAATTCTACGCGCCATACGCATAAACATTCCCGAACGATACAGCCCCGTTTCCATCGTTTTGCGCCCGCGACCCTGATAGTAGTTGATATACTGCTGAATCATCGGGTGAACCTGGAAGCTGAAACCGAGCGATTTATTTTCAACCGCGACGCGAATGTATTGATATTGCTGCTGCGCGACCGGATTTTCTTCAACTTGCTGTTCTTCCTGGGTTAATTCGAGTTTGGCGAGTTCATCGAGCGGCGAAGGTTCAAATTTCTGCTCGGAAAAACCGATTGTTAATTCATCGGGCTGATTTGCGCCGCCTACAACCGCGATCATTGCGTTTTCGTTAGCTTTGGTTTGCGGTGTCGGCTGAATCAGTTTGGCAATGTCGTCGGCTAATTGGAAATCTTTTTCATTCCAACTCCACCCGCAGGTAATCGAAAGAGTTTTGATATTTGCCGTTTGATTGGAAGGAAACTCCATTCGATAAATCGTTTCAATCAGTTGGTTGTAGCACTCGTTGAGTTTTGGATTTCTCTGAACGTTCAGAGTCGAAACAAGAAATTCTTCGAC
>DATHTS010000041.1:0-3574 GCA_035462935.1 Pyrinomonadaceae bacterium | reverse complement strand
TAATTGACCGGGCGGAAAAGAAAATTGAAAGAGATGCCGTGACTGGCGCTTTGGTCGGTTTGAAATCTCAGCTCGAAGCCGCTCAAAGACGAGAAGGGCAAGCCCGCGACGCATACTTTCAAGAAGTTTCATCTGCTAATTTAGCGGGTCAAGCCCAAACTCGATTGACGACGCTGAAAAGAGGAATTGACACTAATCTTCAACTCCTTGACACCTACATTCAGCGGCAAAAAGAATTTGAGCTGGCAATCAGCAGCGACCGACCCGACAATATTAAAATCTCCAGCCAGGCGCAACTGCCGATGTCGCCGGTCGGACCGCAGAGAGGTCGAAATATCATTATCGCTTTTTTAATTTCGCTGGCGGCAGGCATCGGTTTGGCGTTCCTGATGGATTATCTCGACGATTCGATCAAGTCTTCCGATGATGTCGGCAAGCATCTCGGACTTCCGACGCTGGCGCTGATTCCGCACGAAAATTATCTTAATAAAGGAAACCGCCGCACGCTTGGCGCGAAAAACGGCGGCTCGGGTTCGATGGCGCTGATTGCGCTCGAAGATACGCGCTCGGCGATGGCGGAAGCCTATCGCCACCTGCGAACCTCGCTGCTGTTTTCTTCCGCCGGAAAACCGCCGCAGACAATGCTGGTAACGTCTTCGCAGCCGGCAGAAGGTAAAACGACAACGGCTATCAATACGGCAATCACGCTTGCGCAGGCAGGCGCGGATGTCGTTATCATTGACTGCGACCTTCGCCGCCCGCGGCTTCACAATCATTTCAGCATGGAGAATATGAACGGTTTGACAAACTATCTTTCCGGCGACCGCAACACGGAAAATCTTCTCAAACCGTATCCGCATCTGCCGAAACTGAAGGTTATTACCAGCGGACCGATTCCGCCGAATCCGGCTGAGCTTTTGAGTTCGAACGAGATGAAAAACCTTCTGCAATTTTTGAAGGGAAATTTCAAGCACGTAATCATTGACTCGCCGCCCGCGATTTCATTTACCGACGCGGCAATTCTCTCGACCTTGGTTGACGGCGTGGTAATCGTGGCGATGATGAACAAGAGCTCGATAAACCTGATGCGCCGTTTCAAACAGCGTATGACCAACATCGGCGCGCGGATTTACGGCGTGGTTCTGAACGGAATCAAACCGAGTTCGGTTGAATACGGCTATTACGGCTACGGCTATAATTACAGTTATTACTACACTTCAAACGACGACTCAACGCCGATGTTGGAAGATGTAGAAGAAGATATGGAAGACGAAGTAGTTTCGGTTCACGATACGAAACATTAAGACGTAGGCAGAAGGCAGCGGCAGTCGGCAGTCTTCGATTTCAAGTTCCGACTGCTGCCTGCTTTCCTAATCGGTTAAAAATTTCGTCAGGGCTTGCTCCCAATTTTGTAAAGGAGCAAGCCCTAATTTTTCGCTGAACAAGCAGGCTAATTTTGAACTAACGGGGCGCGGCGCGGGACGATTCAAATCATTTACGGAAACTTCTTCCACCAAACTTTTATCGAAACCCCTGATTTCACAAACTTTTCGGGCAAATCCCGCATAAGAAGTGCCTTCGCCGGAGTTGGTAACGTGATAAATCGTCGGTAAATCGAGTTCCGCCAACTCTCGCAAACGTTTTGCTAAATCATTGGCAAAAGTCGGCGTTCCGTAAGAATCAGCAATCGTTTTGATGTTTTTTCCCTCCGCTAAAAGCTGATGCATCACGCTTAAAAAATTTGTCCCGCCCGCGCCGTAAATCCAACCGGAGCGCACGATGATTGAACGCGCGTAAGCATTTCGCGCCCGGATCTCGCCTTCGAGTTTCGATTTGGCGTAAACTCCCTGTGGATTCGGCGTGTCGCGCTGCGTGTAAAAATCGCTTTTCGCGCCGTCGAAAACATAATCGGTGGAAATCGTTACAAAAGCGGCGTCAATTTCTTTCGCGCTAAGAGCAAGATTTTCCACCCCAAAAGCATTTGCCGCGTAACAAATCTCCTGATTCGTCTCCGCGCCGTCAACATTCGTGTAAGCGGCGCAGTTTATCACAGCTTCGGGTCGTTCGCGGCGGAAAACATCGAAAACCGCATTTCGGTCTGAAATATCGAGTTCCTGCCGCGTGAAAGCCGAAACTTCGTCGCCGATTGATTGGCAATAATTAGCGGTCGCTTTCGCCACCATCCCGTTTGCGCCTGTCACCAGAACTTTCATATTTATTTGTTTTAGCGTTAAAACGGACGGTTGGCAAAGCCGCGAATACAACTTAAAAACACATCTTTTACATCTAAAAAATCGAAATTCCCTGAAAAATAAGTTAGAATGGGCGAATAAAGGTTCGCCAAAGGAATAAACTAAAATGAAATTAAGAAGTATTTTATCCGTTTTCGCGCTAAGTCTGTTTTTGGTCGTTTCCGTCGCTGCCCAAAACGAAACGTTTTCCGACCCGAACGTCGAATACACCTTCGATCTGCCTGACGCTGCTTGGAAAATGACCAGCAAGCCCTCGACGCTCAGCCCGAACGTCGAGTATGTCTTTAAAGACCGCAACGACGGCTATATGGAAGTCCGCAAGCTCTCGATTAAATCCAACCAGATGCTCGGCGATATTATCCGCGACGAAGAAACAAAGCTCCAATTTATGCCCGGCTACGTCGCCGGAAAAGAGGAAAATTTCCAGGGCGCTCTGGACGGCAGAGTCTTTAATTTCGAGTTTGTCCGCTCGGCGCGAAATATGAGCGGCAGATTTTATTTCCTCAAAGCCAAAGACGACACCGTTTACGTCCTGCGCTTTACAGGCGAGCGCGATAAACTCCGCAATATTCGCAATCAGGTTGATTCGATTGCCAGAACTTTTAAGGTGAAATAAGGCGGCTAACTTGCCGCTTTTTTTGTTTCTAAAATAATTCCGTGTAATAATTTACACGGAATTTATAAGTTGACTATTATGAACAGATAAATTAAAAATAGGCAGATTTACACGGAAATAATTCCGTTCAATACAAAGTTATGTTGCTTTCTTAATACAATGCGGTTCGATATGAAGCAACTATTATTTTTAGTTTTTTTCATTTTTCTCTGGCAAGCATTTGGCAGTTGTTCAGTACAGTCGCCCCGCGAAGGTTACATTCGCACGTCGGATGGCGTTCGATTGTTTTATAAAATCGTCGGAAGCGGCTCTGATGTTTTGGTTGTTGTACACGGCGGACCCGGCAATTCGATGGAATCTATTTTGCCCGATTTAGAGCCGTTGGCGAAGAATCGCACCGTTATCTATTACGACCAGCGCGGCGGCGGGCGTTCGGATTTAATCAAAGACCCGGATAAACTCTCAATTTCCAAACATATTGAAGATTTGGAAGCCGTCCGGCTGTTTTTCAAACTCAACAAGATAACGCTCTTAGGAAATTCTTGGGGCGGAATACTCATCGGATTTTATGCCGCAGCGCATCCTGACAAAGTTGAGCGAATGATACTTCACAGTCCCGGCGAATTATCAAAAACATTATCGGTTACGGCTGACGAAGAATTGCAGTTGCGGATAAATCGGCAACTTTCCGCCAAGCAGAAAAAGC
>DATHTS010000040.1:0-2209 GCA_035462935.1 Pyrinomonadaceae bacterium | reverse complement strand
TTGTTTCGAGCCAGAGTCAGTTGGATGAATCTGAAAAAGGCAATCTGCCGCTAAAGGTTCAAAACTATGACATTCGCAGTCCGCAAAATGAATCTCCGCGCCAGGCGCTGGTGCAAAATCGGCAATTATTAAATCAATCCCGAAAAGCGAGCGTGGAAAATTTAGGTCGCGCGATGAAACAAGCGCGGGAACGTTTAACCAAGCAAAGACCGAATCTTGAGATAAGGTTGAGCGAAGAAACCGACGCGCCGGAAGTTGTCGGCGTTTTGACCGCTCAGCAAAAACTGACCGGTCGCGCCCGAACCGGACGAGACAACGCTATGCGCCAATTTATATCAGCCAACAGCGATCTCTACGGTTTGACTAAAAATCAAGTTGCGGAACTGAAAAAGACCGTGGATTACACAAATCCGGCGGGAAATATGTCCTTCGTCGAATTTGAACAGCAAATTGACGGAATCCCGGTTTTTCAGGGAAATATCCGCGGAGGCTTTTCTAGAGACGGCGAATTGATCAGAACGACCGGACGTTTGGCTCCCGGGCTTGATTACAATGAATTGGCTCAAGCTAAAAATTCGCTCTCGAACGGTTTGAAAGGAGATGTCGCGCAGGCGGCTTCGGTCGGTTCGCCAGCAGATGCGGTTGCGGCGGCGGCGAGAACAATCGGCGTAGAAGTTAATCCCGCCGATTTGATTTTGAAGGAAGTTTCCGAAGACGGCAACTTTTATATTTTTGAACGCGGACCATTTGCCGATGACATTAAAGTTAATCTAGTTTATTTTCCGCTCGAATCCGGTGCAGCCACGCTTTCCTGGTCAATGACCCTGTGGCAGGATGTTCCGGCGTATTACACATTGGTTGACGCGCAGGGCGGCGAATTGCTCTGGCGCAAAAATATTACCGAGGAGCAGACGCAGTCCGCAACTTATAATATTTATAACGACGATAGCCCGGCTCCGCTTTCTCCTTCAAATGCTTCGCCGGGCGCGAACGTTCAAGGCAGCGCGATTCCCCGCACTAGTTTCACCTTGATTAGCGAACATCCTTCCAATAACCTGGGCTGGCTTACTGACGGCATAACTACTACAACGGGAAATAACGTTGACGCAGGTTTGGACATTGTTTCGCCTAACGGAATTGACCCAAACGGTCGTCCCGTATCGCCGACCCGAAACTTTGTTTACGTTTATAACCCGGCACCCGGTTTAGACGGTGCGCTTGGTTCAACAAGTCCCGCCGACACTGATTATCGCTGGGGAGCGGTTACAAATCTGTTCTTCTGGACAAATCGCTATCATGATCGGCTTTATGAACTCGGTTTCACGGAAGCGGCACGCAATTTCCAACAAGATAACTTCGGACGAAATCCCGGCGGTTTAACAGCTAACGCAAGAAACGGCAACGACCGTGTTCTGGCGGAAGCGCAGGATTTCGGCGGAACTAACAACGCTAACTTTTCGACAGGTGCGGACGGGAATTCAGGTCGTATGCAGATGTATCGGTGGAATAACACAACTCCCAACCGCGACGGGGATTTGGACAATGAAATCGTTTTGCACGAGCTAACGCACGGAACATCAAATCGGCTGCACAATAATGCGAGCGGTTTGACCGCGACTACCAGCCGGGGAATGGGCGAAGGCTGGTCGGACTTTTATGCCCGCGCAATTCTGTCATCGGCTGATGAAGACGTTGACGGATTATATACCACGGGCGGATATGCGACTCATTTGGCGTCTGCCGGTTATACCAACAATTATTATTACGGTATTCGCCGCTTTCCGTATGCCGTAAAAACAACTGTCGGGGCAAACGGCAAACCGCATAATCCTTTAACCTTCGCCGATACTAATCCGAATACGATTGATTTGACGGACGGAGCTTTTCCCAGAGGAATATTCGGCGCGGGCGGAACTGCCGGAGCGACCGCCGTTCATAATGTAGGCGAAATTTGGTGTATGGCGTTATTGGAAGTTCGCGCGCGCCTCATCAAGCGGTTAGGCTATGAAGAAGGCAATCAGCGTATGCTGCAATTGGTTACCGACGCGATGAAGCTTGACCCGATAAATCCGAATTTACTTGACGGACGCAACTCGCTGCTTGCCGCCGATTTAGCATCTTATAATAGTGAAGACGCTCTGGACATCTGGGAGGGATTCGCTACCAGAGGAATGGGTTTCGGCGCGACTATGACACCCGTTAATGTCAA
>DATHTS010000039.1:0-2617 GCA_035462935.1 Pyrinomonadaceae bacterium | reverse complement strand
ACATAACAATTTTTCAAAGAACAAATGTTGAGGACAAAAGGAAAAAACCCGACTTTGTAATGAACGGAATTATTTCCGTGTAAATTCTTACACAGAATTTTTTAAAGAAAAAGCAGAGCGTTTTCTATACGCTCTGCTTTTTCTATTCAAAAAAAATAATTTCGATTTACCTGTTAGTTTGTCCCAACTTTTCGGCGCTTGCTTTTGCGCCCCGGATGGCAAGCTGTTTGGCTTCCGGCAAAAGCTCGATGGCGCGGAGCAGTTGATCGTCGTAATCGTTGAAAACCTGATAAGAAGTCGTCGTCCCGTAAGCGGCGGTAACGAGTTCGGTTCGCAGGGTTCTTTCTACAAACTCGCGCTCGCGGTCTATCTGCGCCGGAGTAAAGTTGTATTTCTCGACGGCGTACTTCTTAAACGCCTGGAAAATTGTTTCGTCAACGCGAAAATCTCCCGTTTTGATGTCGTATTCAAATGTTATCGGGCGGTCAATTTTAAGAGTTTCAAAACCTTTCGCTTTGCCGTAAGCCACATCAAGCGCGAAGGCGAAAAGCGGGTCGTTTAATTTTCTTTGAAAACGGGCGCGTTCGCTGGTGATGGTTCGCGCCTTGATTGCAACATCAGGGTTTATTCCGCCGCCGCTGTAAACTACTCTGCCGGAAGCGGTGCGTTTTTCTTCGCCTTTCGGCTGAACGGGTTTGTTTTCATCCTCAAACGAGCCGCCGTTCGAGTAATAATCGTAAAGACTTCCGTTTGAATAATCGCGCTGAATCAGCCTGCCGGAAGGCGTTTCGTATTTGGCAATAGTCAGCAGAAGCATCGAGCCGTATTCGGGAAAAACGAACGGGTTTTGCACCAAACCTTTTCCGAAAGTCGTTTCGCCGACAATCAAAGCCCGGTCGTGGTCTTGAAGCGCGCCCGCCAGAATTTCCGAAGCCGAAGCCGTGCTGCGGTTGACTAAAACCACAATCGGCGTGTTGTCAGGCGAAGGATTATCGGCGGCAAAAGAACGTGCCGCGCCTTCGACTCTGCCTTTTTGGGTGAAAACCGTCTGTCCGCTTTTCAGGAAGGTATTGGCAACCTGATAGGCTTGATTGACAAGACCGCCGCCGTTGTTTCTCAGGTCAAGCACAAGCTGCTGCATTCCTTGCGCTTTGAGCTGCTGCATCGCTTCACGAAATTCGTTGTAAGTCGTATAGTTAAAGCCGCCCGTCATTCCGATATAACCAATGCCGGGACGAACCATATAAGCTTCGGCGATGGAAGGTTGGGAAACGGCGTCGCGGATGATTTCTACCGCTTCGCGTTTGCCCGTGCCGTAGCGTTCAACGACGAGCTTTGCCGCCGTTCCGCGCGGACCGCGCAGGAATTCGCGGACTTCGCTAAAAGGTTTGCCGAGCATTGAAGTTCCGTTGACTTCGATGATTTTGTCGCCATAGCGAAGCCCGGCGCGATTTGCCGGGGCGTTTTCAAAAGTGGCTTTGATAAAGGTAGCTACAACATCGCCTTTCGCGTCGCGCAAATCGCCGATGGTCGCTCCAATGCCGTAATAGCGAGAGTTTTGATCGGTGCGGAACTGCTCGAATTCTTTCGCGTCGAAGTAATTCGAATGCGGGTCGAGCGAGTGAAGCATCGAATCAGCCGCGGTTTTGAAAACGTCGTTGTAATTCAGTTTCTTTCCATTGACGTGATTGCTTTCGATAAGCGTCAGAGCTTCCGCCACGTCCGCTTCGATAGTTTCAATCGTAACCGGTTTATTCGGTTTGGCGGGCGCGGTTATTTCTTTTGAATTTTTAGAAGTAGTTTGGGAATTTTTGGCTTCTTGAGCAAAAACATCGGTAAAAAGGGAAACAGCTAATATAAAACTGCTTAAAAGAGCTAAACTTTTTTTCACAATAAAAATCTCCTCGCTGTAGCTGACAAAAATTGTCGGAAAAAATGATAACATCTGTTTGAGGAAAAAGCGATAAAAAGAGTTGCTTTGGGATTTGATTTAAAAATCGGAGGTCGAGTAAATGCAGCAAGTTATCAAAACGACATTTCGCAACGGCGTTTTCGTGCCGCACGCGCCCGTTAATTTGCCCGAAGGCGCTGAAGTCGAAATTAGAGTGGAGAGAGCAACGGGCGACAAACTGCCTTTAACAGATGAAGAGCGGGAAAAGATAATGGCTGAACTGCTTGAGAATATGAAAAGCAATCCAATTCCGCCCGAAGCGCCTCGAAAGTTTACCAGAGAGGAATTGCATGAACGCCGTTGATACAAACATTTTGTTTTATGCCAAAGACCCGCGAGACCCGCGCAAACAGCAGATTGCCGAATCAACGATACAGTCATTGAAGAAAAACAGCGTTTTGATTTGGCGGGTCGCGGTTGAATATCTGGCGGTAAGCGCGAAACTGGAGCAGTTTGGTTATAGTCGAGAACAAGCCTTCAAGGATTTGCGGTTAATGCAAATTTTATGGAAACCAATTTTGCCGGAATGGACGATTCTTGACCGTGCTGAAATTTTGATGAACAAATACAATTTGTCGTCCTGGGACGCGCTGATTATCGCCGCCTGTTTGGAAAACGGCGTAACGACGCTTTATACCGAAGACATCGGCGATTTTTTCAAAAAGA
>DATHTS010000038.1:0-5514 GCA_035462935.1 Pyrinomonadaceae bacterium | reverse complement strand
GTTTTTTGCTCGCCGTTTTCGTAATAAGTTTCCCTTTCCTGATAATTGTCGCCGCGCTCGCCGGTGTAGCGGCTGAAACTGTAGGCGTCGAAAGTCCAGTAAGGAATGTAAACGCTTTCGGCTTTGTCGTGCTGCGCCAGAGTTTTCAGCTTGGAAGGCGCGAACCAGCGCGAGGAAGTCCAATTTTTTAAAGCGGCAATCGCCTGCTGATTGGTAAAGCTAAAGGGCAAAACGCCTTCGGGCGCAACCAGCGGGTCGGCGGCTCTCGGCTGGGCGACGATTTTACCGCCGCAAAAATCGCAGCTTCGCGCCGTTTCGGGCGGGATGAAAACGACGGTCGCGCCGCAGGTTTCGCACGTAACCTGCATCGCGTCTTTCGCCAGCGGCTGAAGCCTTTCCGCATCCGGGCGCAGGAAGCTGTAAAAATCGCGCTCGACTATTTGGTCGGTCGTGGTCTGAATTTCCTGCGTATGCCCGCAATACGGGCAGGCGAGTTTCCCGACTTTCGGGTCGAAAATCAAGTTCGCGCCGCACTGCTCGCACAAATACCGGTGAATATTTTCTTTCGCAATCTGCGGATTATTTTCCATAAAAATTATAAAAGTTTACCGCAGAGACGCTAAGAGAAGAACTATAAAAGAGTTACAAGCTATCTCAAAAATACAAAACGTAAGGTTAAGCCAGCGGTCTGTGACCGCGTTTGCCGAAGATTGCTGTCTGAGACGCGGTCTTAGACCGCTTGCTTAACGATAATATTATTTTTGAGATAGCTTCTAAATATCTGCGTTTATCTCCGGTTCATCTGCGGTTAATTTCTCTTAAAAATCTCAGCGTCTCAGCATCTTCGGCAGTTCATTACTATCTACACAAAATTTACAAATTTTTAACCATTCTTGCCAACCCGCGTTTTGTTCGTTAAATTATATTGTTACCTATACTAATGATTCCAAAGCTAGGATTTCATCTTCAGACTTAATTTCCCGTCTTTCGGTGAAGTCTGCGATTTGGCGTCAAAAATTTTTACAATCGAAAGGAGATTTTGCCGAAAATGAAAGCATTTGCAACCGAAAACATCCGCAATCTGGCTGTCATTGGACACGGCGACGCGGGTAAAACCCAGCTCGTCAGTTCACTTCTTCATGTTGCCGGCGCGACGCAGCGCTGGGGAAAGGTCGGCGAGGGCACGACCGTAACCGATTTCGAGGAAGATTCCATTGCCAGAAAAGTTACTTTGAATAATAACTTCGCGCATCTCGAATACAAGGACACGAAGATAAATTTTATAGACACGCCCGGTTACGCGGCATTTGTCGCGCACGCGCGTCCGGCTTTGCGCGTCGCCGACTGTGCTCTGGTCGTCGTTGACGGCGTGAACGGTATCGAAGTCCAGACCGAAAAAACCTGGAGCTACGCCAACGAATTTATGCTCCCGCGTTTTATGGTGATAAATAAACTGGACAAGGAACGCGCCGATTTCGGACACGCGCTCGATACCGCCACCGAGAGCTTTGCCCGTTCGATTGTTCCATTCACCCTGCCGATCGGTCAGGAAGCGGATTTTCGCGGCGTGGTTGATGTCGTTCATCTAAAGGCTTACGAATTTGATTCAAACGGAAAAGCCAAAGAAATTCCTCTTCCCGAAACAGGGCGCGAGTTGGTTGATTCGACAAGAGAAAGATTAATCGAACTTGTCGCCGAATCGGACGACGAGCTTTTGGAAAAATATTTCGAGCAAGGAACTCTGGACGAAGATGACGTTGTTCCGAATTTGTCGAGAGCGATTGCTAAAAGCAAGCTTTGTCCGGTTTATGCGGTTTCCGCCGATACTTTGGTCGGTTTATCCGTTTTGCTCGATCACATTGTCGAATTCGCGCCGAATCCGGCGACGCACGAAGCCGAATACGGCTTTACCGAAACCGAGGGCGAAGGCGAGCGCATCACTCGAAAATATTCAAATGAAGAACCTTTTTCCGCTTATGTTTTCCGCACTATTGCCGACCCGTTTGCCGGTCGCATTAATGTAATAAAAGTAATTTCCGGCAAAGTTTCGTCCGATGCGACCGTTTATAATGCGACTCGCGGAACGCAGGAACGATTCGGCGGTTTAAACGTCGTTCAAGGAAAAAATCTGGAAAAAGTTGACGAAGCCCGAACGGGAGATATTGTCGCGGTGGTTAAATTGAAAGACACGCAAACCGGCGATACTCTTTGCGACAAATCGAAACCGATTGTTTTTCCGAAAGTTCATTACCCGGAAGCCGCAATCTCATTTGCCATCGAGCCGAAATCGCGCGCCGACGAGGAAAAAATCTCCGTCGCGCTGCATAAAATTTTGGAAGAAGACCCGAGTTTGCATTTCGACCGTGACGCGCAGACAAAGGAATTTATTCTTTCCGGTTCGGGTCAGCTTCATATCGAAACGGTCGTTGATAAATTGAGAGATCGTTATCACGTCGAAGTCGCTCTGCATCCGCCGAAAGTTCCCTACAAGGAAACGATTACGCAGCAAGTCGAAGTCCAGGGTCGCCATAAAAAACAATCCGGCGGGCGCGGGCAGTTCGGCGATTGTAAATGCGTTTTCGAGCCGCTCGAACGCGGCGGCGGATTTGAATGGGTTGACAAAATCTTCGGCGGCGCAGTTCCCCAAAATTTTCGTCCCGCAATCGAGAAAGGAATTATCGAAGCCGCTCAAAGCGGCGCGGTTGCCGGTTATCCACTGGTTGATTTTAAAGTAACGCTGGTTGACGGAAGCTATCACACCGTTGATTCGGACGAACACAGTTTCCGCGCTGCCGGGCGCAAAGCCTTCCGCGCGGCAATGGAAAAAGCGCGTCCGACAATTCTCGAACCGATTATGGACGTGGAAGTTTTCTGCCCGCAGGAAGTTTCCGGCGATATTATGGGCGATTTGAATTCGCGGCGCGGCAGAGTTCAGGGAATGGATATGCGCGGCAAACAGCAGGTTATCAAAGCGCAGGTTCCGCTTTCCGAAATGCTCGATTACCAATCCCGCCTGAATTCGATGACGCAGGCGCGCGGCTCGTATCATATGCAATTTTCGCATTACGATCCGCTGCCCGGAAATCTGGCGCAAAAGGTGATTGACGAAGCCGTCGCCGCCGGAAGAGTTAGGGCGCACGATGAAGATGAGTAGTTTTCAATTGGTTGTGTAACTGAAAAATAAAAAGATGGAACCACGAAAACACACTGAATAATACGAATTTGTTTAGTGTAATTTCGTGGTTCCAGTTTCTTCAATTTCAATTTTCTCAATTTCGTCTATTCCAATTTTCTAATTTTCAACACTAATTTTTTCTAAAAATTCTTTCCTAAATTGAGCGAAACTTCCCTGTTTGATTGCCTTTCTGACTTTCCGCATTGTTTCAAGGAAAAATGCCAGATTATGGTGCGTGAGCAGGATGCCAGCCAGCATTTCCTTTGCTTGATAAATATGGCGCAGATACGCTTTTGAATATCTTTGGCATACGGAACAGGAACATTCCGAATCCAGCGGCTCGGTGTCTTTTGCGAATTGAGCGTTTCTGATATTCAGTTTCCCGTTGGAAGTAAAAACGCTTCCCGTCCGCCCGTTTCGCGTCGGCAAAACGCAGTCGAACATATCAATTCCGCGATAAACCGCCTCGACTAAATCCTCCGGCGTTCCGACGCCCATCAAATATCGCGGCGCATCCTGAGGCATTTGCGGCGCGACGGATTCGAGCACATCATACATCACCGACTTTTCTTCGCCGACACTCAAACCGCCGATTGCGTAACCGTCAAAACCGATTTCAACCGTTCTCTGCAAACTCTCGCGGCGCAAATCGAGATAACTCGCGCCCTGAATAATTCCGAACAAAGCCTGCCGCCCGCTCAAACCTTCTGCTTCAAGAAATCCGGTATCCGCGCCCGCCGCCTGCAATTCATCAAATCTTTCGCGCGAACGCTTTGCCCAGCGCGCCGTTAATTCCAGACTCGTTTTGGCAGTTTCAAAATCGGCTTTTCCGGGCGGGCATTCGTCAAAAACCATCACGATTTCCGCCCCGAGGGCGGCTTGGATTTCCATCGAGACTTCCGGCGATAGAAACATTTGAGTTCCGTCAATATGCGAGCGAAAAGTTACGCCTTCCTCGGTTAATTTTCTTAAATCCGTGAGCGAAAAGACTTGAAAGCCGCCGGAATCGGTAAGCAGCGACCGCTGCCAAGTGGAAAATTTATGCAATCCGCCGCAGGCGCGAATAATTTCCGTGCCCGGACGCAGCCATAAATGATATGTATTTCCGAGAATTATCCGCGCGTCGAGTTCGTTTTCCAGCCATTCGTAGCGAATGCCCTTCACCGTTCCCTGCGTTCCGACGGGCATAAAAACAGGCGTTTCGATTACCGAACGCCTCGTTCTTAAAATGCCTGCCCGCGCTTCACCGTCTCGCGCGGTTACCTGCCAATCAACATTTAACATTTAACATTTAACTGTATTGACAAAATGGTTTAGGAGGAATTCAAGCCAAACTCTAAATTATAAACTATACACTCTAAACTACTTTACAGAACATATCCGAATTAGTTTATAGTTTAGAATTTATAGTGTAGAGTTTCACGCTTTTTCCTCTCAATCTGTTTTGTCAATACATTTATCATTTAACATTTATCAAAAAGCTCCTCTGGTAAATGCTAAATGATAAATGTTAAATGTTTTATTTTCTTTTTCCGAGCAACGCCCAAATTTGTCCGGCGCCGATTGCGGTTTCCGAGACGATTTTGCCGTTTTCATTAATCATGACAGCCGACGGCGTCCCGTTCATTCCAAGCTGCTGCGCCGTTTTATAATCCTTGTCGAGCAAAATCGGGGAACTCAAATCCAATTTTTGATGATCTTCAGCTTCGCCTTGCGAAAAAACAACCAGATTCGGCTCGTCCGCGCCTTTCGTTTTTTCCCATTCGCGCAAATCTTCCATCATCTGCACGCAGTGCGGGCAAGTTAAACTCCAAAATGCGACCAGAGTTTTTTTGCCGCGAAAATAATCGTTTTCGACGGTGTTTCCGCGCGCGTCCAAAAGAGAAAATTCGGGAACGTCTTGACCGATTTTCGGCGCTTTCCCGTTTCCGTTGGCGACAAAGAAAAATTCCTGTTCGGGATTTTCGGTTTTGATTTTTTCGACCAGCTCTCGAATCGCCGCGTCGCCCGCCGCCGGTTGGCTGGCTATCAATCCGTCGGAATTTATCAAAACGGCGGTCGGCGTCCATTGAGCGGCGAAAAGGTCGGCTACCTCTTTATTTTCCTGTATGAGAATTTGTTTAAAGGTTTCGCCGCCAAATTTTTCGGCATTCTCTTTAGCTTTTCCGCTGCTGATGAAAATAAAATTAACTTTATCTTTCAGCTCGTTCTGCCACGCTTCGATTTCCGGCAAAAGCGCTTTGCAAGGATTACAGTTCGGACCGACAAAAAACAGAAGCAACGGTTTTGCCTGCATCAAAAAATGCTCGAAAGCGATGATCCTGCCGTTTAAATCGGGC
>DATHTS010000037.1:0-1913 GCA_035462935.1 Pyrinomonadaceae bacterium | reverse complement strand
AAGTCCCGTTTTTCCTTTTATTTGTTTCGTTTACGCTTTATGTAATGCACCGGCAAAATAAAATTTTAAGGGAAATGCTGGCGATTGATGTAGCACGCGGGCTTATTCCGCAGGAGCATTATGACAAAGCTACGTCTGCTTTTAAAAGCACAGGCTGGCTTTTGGGAAGTTTATTCAGCGGGAAATTTTTGGCGCGCAAAAACTACCTGCGCGCTATCGGCAAGCTTGGTCTGAGCTATTGGCACATCCAACGCGCAACCGCGGCGCAGGGACAAACGGGCAGTTTTCAACAAAACCCGATTCTCCGCGATGAAGTTTTGCGCTGGCGTGATAAAGTTTAATTTAGATTGGCGCTAGCACTTACCGAGCAGCCAAAAAACGACGATAAAAATCAAAATTGTCGAAATTAAACCGCCGCCGAGTTTCCAAGCCGCCGCCCCTGCAAGCAATCCGCGAAATAAATTATTCATAATTCCCCCTGTTCGTTATATTTTAATCAAAGTTTGGTAAATTATAGCTTATTAACGTTTAAAACGGCAAATTTTTTATTAAAGATGAATAATCAGCCTGTCGCGCTGTGAGCGTTTTCAAGCACGAGACGGGCAATTTCGACTCGATTGGAGAAATTCTTTTTGGCAAGAATCCGGCTGATGTGATTTTCAACCGTGCGGACGCTCAATTCAAATTCGTTAGCAATATCCTTGTTGCTTAAACCGCGCGAAACCGCGCCGGCTATTCGTTTTTCAGCCTCGGTTAGCTCTTCATCGGCAACTTGAATTTCCTCTTCTAATTCCGTTTCGCTGACCAGACGGGTAAGCTCGGCGCGGGTTCGTTCGACCCGGTCAAGAATGCAGTTAATTATGGCGACTAGTTCTTCCGGCTCGAAAGGTTTTGTAAGATAAGCGTCAATTCCGGCGCGAAAACCTTTGATTCTGTTTTCGGTTTTGTCGTAAGCGGTCAAGAAAATTATCGGAATCAGAGCCGTGTGCGGCGTTGAGCGAAGATGGCGGGCGAGCTTATAGCCGTTCATTTTCGGCATCCGAATATCGCTCACTATCAAATCGGGAATTTCCGAAACAATTTGCGCTAGAGCATCCGCGCCGTTGCGGGCGGTGTTTATCTCGAATCCTTCAGACCGCAGATAAAACGCAATCGCGCTTAATGAATCCGAGTTATCTTCCACAACTAACAAACGCTTCGACATCTTTTCCCCTTGCCTTTATTTATGGATAGATAATAGCACGAAAAATCGAGAAGTTCAGTAGAGAAGGATTGGTTTAATTTAGTTTTTCTCGGAAACTTTATAGAAATAAAAGCCGGTTTGTTGAGTGTTTACACTTATAAACGTTGAGTGATATTACTCTAAAGCCGACAGAAACTATGCGATATAATACAAATAAATCAGCCAACTAGCGGAATTAAATTCTGTTTTTGCGCGGATTTATTGAAATAATAAACAGTAAATTATTTTTACTGTGATTATCAGGGGAGGCGCAAAAAATGCGTTATCCAAGAGGTGTGTCAAACGACACACGAAATCGAATTTTAAAAGTATAAGGGGGAAAGTTACAAATGAAAAGAAATTACGATAGAGATAATGAACGTTACGGAAGAGAAAGCGAATATGGCTCGAATCGAGATCGGTCTCGCAGGAATCAGGGCAGAGGAGGCAGCGAGAGAGGCTTCAAAAACGATATTTTAGATTATAACTATGGTCGCGAAGAAAGTTATTTCGGCGGCGGCACTGAAGGCTTCGGCAAAGGTTATCTGGGAGGCAGCCCCGATTACGGCACAGGCTCTTTCGGCAGAAGTTATGATTCCGATGATTACAGCTCCGGTTCGAGTGGCAGAGGCTATAGCGGCGGTTCCGGAGGAAGCGGAGGCTATAATCAGGGCAGAGGCGGTTCCGGATC
>DATHTS010000036.1:0-4980 GCA_035462935.1 Pyrinomonadaceae bacterium | reverse complement strand
AATCGCAATTATTTTAAGTATCTTTCTTTTATGCCTTTTAAATTCTTTCGCCCAAACTGCTCCGAAAGAAACTCCTTCTCCTTCCGGTTCACCCGCCGGCAGCTCGACGGTGATCGAATTCGAGAAAAATCCCGATAATTCGGCAACGCCTTTATCTTCGGGAAAAGAGCCGTTGTCGGTAAGCGCAAAACCGAATGTAGAGTCGCCGAGTTCACGATATGTCAGAAAAGACGCGCCCGTCAGAATTCCCCGTCTTGAAACTCCGCCCGTTATTGACGGAAAACTCGACGATCCCGTCTGGCAAACGGCTGCTCTATTCGGTGAATTTCTGCAAACCAGCCCCGGCGATAATATCGCGCCGACGCATCCGACCGAATTTATGATGGGCTATGACTCGAAGCACCTATATCTGGCTTTTCGCATCATTCAGGACAGAGACAAAGTGCGGGCGACCGTCGCCAGGCGTGACAACATTTTTAACGATGATTACGTTCTGGTTCATTTGGATACTTTCAACGACCAGCGCCAAGCCTATCTCTTGTTTTTCAATCCGCTCGGAATTCAGGCTGACGGAACATATACTGAAGGACGCGGCGAGGATTACAGCCTCGACATTGTGATGGAATCAAAAGGCGTTTTGACGGAAGACGGCTTTACGATTGAAGTTGCGATTCCTTTTAAGTCTTTACGCTATGAAGCCGGAAAAAATAAGCAATGGGGTCTTCACATCAACCGGCGCGTCAAATACAACAACAACGAATACAACTCCTGGATGCCCACCAATCGAAGAATTGCCGGCTGGCTAAATCAAGCCGGTAAAATAACGGGTCTTGAAGGAATCGAAACGACGCGCCAGCTTGAAATTAATCCCAGCCTTACGCTGTCGCAAGCGGGCAGACGGTCGCGCTATACTTTCGACGGAAATCCGGCTGGGCGCTTTGTAAATGAAGGTCTGGAGGCGGATTTCGGCTTTACCGCCAAATTCGGTCTGACGCCGACGATGACGCTGGATTTTGCCTATAATCCTGATTTTGCGCAGGTCGAAGCCGATGCTCCGGTCTCGACGGCAAATGTTCGCTTTCCGATTAACTTCCCCGAAAAACGCCCGTTTTTTCTCGAAAGAATTGATATTTTCCAAACTCGGATGAATGTGGTTAATACCCGCGCGATTGCTGACCCCGACGTTGCGGCGAAACTGACCGGAAGGCGAGGAAAGAACACCTTCGGAATAATGTACGCTTCCGACAATGCACCGGGTAACTATTCGCCCGATGAGCGCGAATGCCTGCTTCTGCGCCAAAACGGACGATTGACGAATCCGAATGTGCCATGCGCTAACGAACGCTATGTTGATAAAAATGCCGACATTGGTGTTTTGCGCATCAAGCGAGACATCGGCAGACAGCATAATTTGGGAATGTTCGCCACGACCTTTAATTTCCCCGACCGCCACAATCATACCGCTGGTTTCGACGGCAGATTTCGGCTCAACCCAAAGACCATCTTTGATTTCCAGCTTCTCGGAACACATTCGCGCCGTTTTTTCTATGACCCGGATATAGATAGAAGCATTCATCGCACCGGAAACGGTTTTGGTTATTCATATATAGTAACCCGTTCAGATAAAAACCTGTATATGGAACTCGGCAGCACCGGTAGAACCCGGGACTACCGCGCCGATGTCGGCTTTACGCCGCGCTTGGATACAAATCAGCATCGCACCTTTGTTCAGTATCAGACCGACCGCGATGCGAAAAAAAGCATTATCTATAAAAGAATTAACAACAGCGTCGTCCTCACCCACGATTGGAAAGGCAGGACGCAAAACTATAGTACGAACACGCAAGGAATGCTTGCCTTGCAGCGTCAGGTATTTATCGGCGCGGGCACGGTTTTCGGTTATGAGCGCGTTTTTGAAGACGAGCCGGGTTTCGGCGCCAGACGGTCGGCAACTCAGCGGGGCACCTTCTTCGGTCCCGATCCGGAACGGTCTGCTCATAATCGAGAGATTTACGGATTTATCGAAGCCGCGCCGACCAAGCAGTTGTTTGCGCTTTTGGTTTTAGGTCATGAATGGGGACAGCTCGATTACGATTTCGGCGCCGGGCGAAAATTCCCGCGCGTCAGCGCCCCGTATCTGGCATGGCGGGAGCGCTGCGCCGCCGACCCCGCCTGCACCGAACCGCCGCCGGCTCTTGATCCGGGAGCAGGCAATCAGCTTTTTATCGAATCTATGATTCGCTATCAGCCGACAGCCGCCTGGCAGGCGCAGATAAATTACAACCGCACTCGTTTGGTGCGCAACGATACGGGCAGAGTGGCTTTTGACGACAACGTTTTCAGCTTTCGCTCGACGTATCAATTCACGCGCGATACGTTTGCCCGGATGCGGCTCGATTATTCAAACGTCTCCGCACGCGTTCGCCCACAGTTGATTTTCGGCTGGACACCAAGCCCGGGAACGGCTCTTTATGCCGGCTACAACGATGATCTGAACTACAACAGTTTTAACCCATATACGGGTTTACGCGAGCCGGGATTTCGCGGCAACGGTCGAACGTTTTTCATCAAAGCCTCGTATCTGTTCAAAAAGAGCTTCTAGCTTATGGAATTAAAGAAAATTGAACCGTAGATGGATTCGGAGAAACACGGATAAATAAAAAGTAACCCGTGTCTGTCTGTGATCATTTGCGGTTCGATTTTCTTTTGCTCAAAAAGCTTCAGGAACAGAAAGCCAAAATTTTGAAAATGAGTAGTTGTCATAAAACAGGAATCAGCGGTGTTCTTAAGGTAGGAAATGAAAATAAAGCTGCCTTTTAAATTCAGACTTTTGAACCTTTTTGCGGAAAGGCGCGTAAGACAATATGCCGGATTAGTTTTAGCATGGCACAAAATGAAGTAATTTATTATGACTTCTTTGATTTTCGCCTTGATGTAAAAGAACAGATTCTACTAAAAAACAACGAGCCCGTTCAGCTCACGCACAAGGCTTTCCAAATTTTGCTCATACTAGTCCAAAATTCTGGACAAATAACCAAAAAGGAAGATATTTTCGATGAATTATGGTCAGACAGCTTCGTTGAAGAAGCAAATCTGACGCAGTATATCTACATTTTGCGGAAAGCTCTGGGGCAAACACCCGATGGTCAATCTTTTATTGAAACCGTTCCCAAAAAAGGCTATCGCTTTACACTTAACCCCGAACAAATTTCAGTAACAAAAGAAACGTTTGTCGAAACGCCGGAAATAACATCAGCCGAAATCGGCAATTTTCCGCATCTGGAGATAGACGAAGATTTGGAACTGAATGATGCGAAATTGCAGTATTTCGAGCCGGGAATCTCCTATAAAGAAAACAAAGATGCTTTAAATATAGACGAGGCGGACAAACTCGCGGCGCAGACGGGTTTTTGGGAAATTGTCAGGCAATCGCTGTTATCGCGTCCATTGTTAGTAATTCTTGCATTGATTTTGTTTTTCGGTGTGATTGGAGCGGCTGGAGTTTATTATTTTCAGCAGAAACCCGAGCCGCAAGCCAATGTTTTTAATATCAGATCAATCGCCGTGCTGCCGTTTAAGGCGATTGGCGAGGAGATTGATAAGGAAAAATTCGGGCTTGGAATGGCGGACGCCATAATTATGAAGCTCAGCAGGCTCCAGCAAATTGTTGTCCGCCCGACGAGCGCGGTTTTCCGCTATACGGACCGACCCGCCGCCGACGCGGTTTCCGCCGGACGCGAGCTTGGAGTGGACGCGGTTTTGGAAGGAACGACGCAATCTAACGGCGAACGAGTGAAAGTTTCCGTACAGCTTGTGCGCGTAGCGGACGGCAAGCCGCTCTGGGCGGAAAGTTTTCAGGAAGAAACCTCCGATATTTTCTCGGTTCAGGATTCGATTTCAGCAAAAGTGGCGACGGCGCTTTCCTTAAATCTCACAAAACAGCAGGAACAGTTTCTTTCCGAACGGGCGACAACTTCTACCGAAGCGTTTGAGGCTTATCAGCTCGGCATCTATTTCGGGAACAGGCGAACGAAAGAAGATTTATTAAAAGCCGTCGAATATTTCGAGCAGGCGATAAAGATTGACCCGAACTTCGCGCAGGCTTATGCCGGGCTTGCCGATTCATACAGCGTGATTGCTTTCTATCGCTATGCGGATGTCGGCGAAATGAAGGAAAAAGCGCGGATCGCGGCAGAAAAAGCGTTGTCTTTAAATGATTCTGTGGCTGAGGCTTATGTCGCGCTGGCGATGGTTAATGTTGTCGAAGCAGAGAGTTATGCAAAAGCTAAAGAACTTTTAGAACGCGCCCTGACGATTGCGCCGTATAACGCTTCGGCGCGGCATCGTTACGGCTGGGTTCTGCTGGCAAACGGCAAAGTCGAGGAAGCGGTGCGGGAAATGCGTCTGGCGCGGGAATACGACCCGCTTTCGCCGGCGGTCAACCGGGCGCTGTGCAATGCGCTTATCTTGCAGCGAAACTTTCCCGAAGCGGTAAAGCAATGCGAAAAATCGGTGGAAATTTCTCTCGACACTCCCAACAGCCGGATTTCTCTGGCGCGCGCTTATTTTTACAACGGCAGATTCCCCGACGCGCTCAATCAACTGAGAATTCAGATTAGCGGCGGCAGCCCAAACGAAGTAATCTCCGCCCGCGCGAAACTCGCATATTATTACGCAAAACTCGGACAGACGGACGAGGCTGAAAAAATTTACGACGAGTTGAAAAAGAGATTCGATAAAGACCCGGCGAGAGCGCCTGATTTAACGTTGATTAGTTTTGAGCTGGGCGAGAAGGACGAGGCGCTCGTATATTTCAAAAGAATGCTGGAAAATCGCGCGGCAAGCCCCGATTTACGGCTTTATCTCACGTATGAACCCGAATGGGACGAAATCAAAGCCGATCCGCAGTTCGCTCCATTAATTCCAAAGTAAAATTACTGCCAAGAAGACAATCCCGCTTCGGTAAAACCGGCTTTTTAG
>DATHTS010000035.1:0-7218 GCA_035462935.1 Pyrinomonadaceae bacterium | reverse complement strand
GCAAAAACGGCTTCAGATGCTCGATGGTTTTCTCGACCGCGCCGCGATTTTTCTGCATTACAGCCAGAGCGTTTTGCGCCAATTTCTCACGATACTCGCTGTTTTGTAAAAGCTCCAGAAAAACTTCCGCCAATTTCGGCGGGATTTTTTCCGCTTCGAGCTTCGGCAGTTGAATGACGGCGTTTTTTTCGAGAAATTCTTTCACGACAGCGTCGAAATTCATCGTGTAAAAACCCGTAACAATCGGCTTTTCGACAACTGCCGGTTCGAGGATGCTGTGTCCGCCGTGCGGAATCAGGCTGCCGCCGATGAAAACAACACCGGCGAGCGGGAAAACGGCGCGAAGCTCGCCGATGGTATCAAGCAGAATAACTTCAGCCGTTTTATCACTGTCTGACATCTCTTCGGAGCGCTTCACCCATTCAAAACCGCTCTGCTTGATTAATTCCGAAACTTCGTCGAATCTTTCAGGATGACGCGGCGCGATTAAAAGACGCGGCAGTTTGTCGGGAGCGCTTTTCCAAATCGTCTTAAAAGCCTCTAAAATCCAGTTTTCCTCCGACGCGTGCGTGCTGGCGGCGACGATCAAGGGCGCGTCTTCGGAAACGGCAAAACGCTCGCGGAAATAGTCCGTCTTAACGCTTTCCAATGCGTCAAAACTCTGGTCAAATTTAATGTTTCCGGTAATTTTTACCTTGTTGCTGCGAATATCGAGCTGCAAAAGCCGCCGCGCGTCGGCGCTGCTCTGCATCAGAGCCATATCAACATAATGCAGAACGCGCCGCAGCGTGGTGCGAATTCGCAAATATCTTTTGAGAGATTTCTCCGAAAGCCTGCCGTTGACGATAAAAACCCGCGTATTGCTTTTTCCAGCCTCGCGGATAAAGTTAAACCAAATTTCGGTTTCCATCAGCAAAACCACGTTTGGTTTGATCTTCTCCAGCGAACGCCTTACCGTAAACCTCCAATCGTATGGAAAATAAAAGACGAGTTCCGCCGCATCTTTGAAAACCTCTTGGGCGAGTTCCTGCCCGGTTTTGGTCGTCGTGGAAACGACGAGGCGATATTCGGGAAATTCTTCTGTCAGACGTTTTGCCAGCGGGCGGGCAGCTTGCGTTTCGCCGACCGAAACCGAGTGCAACCACAAAACGGGACGACCATCTTGTTTAAATTCCGGCAAATAACCGAATCTTTGCCAAAATCCCGCCGCATACTTTTCGCGCCGCCAAAGAAAAAGCGGAATCAAAGCGATAAAAGCGACGGTAAACAGGATGCTGTAAAGAAAAAACATTAATAAGTTGAGAGTTGAGAGTAAAGAGTGGAGAGTTTGAGTAAAGTCGCACCGAACCCGCAACTCTCAACTCTCAACTCTCAACTTTACTTCACTCGTTCGATATATTTCGCTTCGGTCGGATTGACGCGAATGCGCTCGCCTTCCGTAATAAAGGGTGGAACGGTGATTGTAACACCGTTTTCCAGCGTTGCCGGTTTGTTGGAATTGGAAACTGTCGCCCCTTTCAAAACAGGTTCGGTTTCCGTAACGGTAAGTTCCATCGAACTCGGCAGCGAAATACCGATTGGCTGACCGTTGTAAAACTCGATTTCAATTTTCAAGCCCGGCATCAGCCACTGCGCCGCGTCGCCCAAGTCTTCTTCGCTCATCGCCGTCTGCTCGTAGTTTTCGGTGTTCATAAAATGATGCATCGAGCCGTCCGAATAAAGATATTCCATCTGGTGCTGTTCGAGCGTGACTTTTTCAATCGTATCGTTTGAGCGAAAGCGATGCTCGAACGAATTTCCGGTTAAAAGATTCCTAAGCCGCGTCTGCACCATCGCGCGAAGATTGCCCGGCGTGTGATGGCGAAACTCCATCACCTTGCAGGGTGTTCCCTCGTGCAAAATAACCATTCCTTTTCTAATATCATTTGCTGAAAGTGCCATAAAATTTATTTAATCTCCATATATTACGAATTTGTCTGATTTTACAAAAGATTTAGTTTAATTTTCGTTTCGAGATTTGTCTAGGAATCAAACAAAAAGGTTGTGTCCTGATATATATTATTAACTTATAAATGTTTCAGAGACCTTGAGGATAATATGTTGAAAATCCGAGACGGAAATATTACTGTAAAATACAAATTAACTAGCTGCGTCTGAGGTAAGCATCGAATGAAAACTGATAAAGAAAAGCAGGAACTCAAAGGTCCGGTAAAAAGTGTTCAGGTCAAGAGCATATTCTATCAAGTTCAAGAAGATGGGCAAACTATTGAAATGCCGGGATACAGTCCGACAATGATCTTTAATCGGGATGGTTGGATAATTGAACAGATTTACCCAAACCCGGACGGGTCAAAATGGCGAGTCGTTAACGATTATTCTGAGACGGGAAAATTGATAACAACGAAAAGCTATAACAATTCAGATGTGCCGGTCAGCGAAGTGAAATATATTTACGACGATAAAGGAAGATTAACGGCTGAACAATTTCAGGATCAGGACGGAAAAATAACGACACCGACAACTTATATCTATGATAATGAAGGCAGAAAATCAAAGATTCAAGATTTATCCTTTATCGAAGATGCCGGAGTGATAGTAGGCATTGAAAGCGCGAGAACCGGTATAGGTTATTCAGGCAGAATGAGCAGGAGCGAGAGCCTTTACAACGATAAAGGAGAGGAAATCGAACTCAGGGTTTTCAATATTGATGGAGTATTGATTGGTCGAATAGAAATTACAAGGGATGATTCTGGAAACCTACTCGAAGTAAGGCATTATCACGGAGATGTTGTCGAGTTCAGCAAACCCGCGCCTGACTCGAAAACAGCTAAAGAAATGGCAGCACTTACCGAAGAGAAGAAAGCAGAGATTGAAGAAGAAACTGCGCGAATGTTTTCTCCCGGTTCGCTGATGTCAAAGGATATTTATAAGTATAACGAAGCAGGAATGCTAATTGAGAGAAGGCAAACGATGATGGGAATGGAAACAGGGCGTCAAACATTCAACTACGACAAATTCGGAAACAAATCAGAAGAGATAAATTATTCCGGGTATGACTCATCAGGAAACAAGGTAATTTATACAAGAATTTATATAAGGAATTACGACTCAAATGGTAATTGGACAAAGGAAATAGTTGAAACTACTTCAAACTCAAACGGGAGTCCGGGAATCACAACTCTTGCAAGCGAAACTCGGCGCACAATAATTTATTATGAATGAGGCATTTTGTGCTGACAATAAAATAAGTATCATACCCGTCAAGCTCAATAAAGAAAATTAGTTATCCGATTTGTTTATGAAAATTCTTTCCGCCGACTTTGTCCTGCCCGTTTCAGCTTCGCCGATTGAAAAAGGCGCGGTGGCGATTGAAAAAGATAAGATTCTCGCCGTCGGCGCGCGAGCCGAACTCGTCAATAAATTTCCCGATGTTGAAAACGAAGATTTCGGCGAAGCGGTGATAATGCCCGGCTTGGTTAATTGTCATTCGCATCTGGAAATAAGCGTGATGCGCGGTTTTCTGGATAACGAGGATAATGATTTTTATTCGTGGCTTATAAAACTCACCAAAACCCGTGCTGAGGATTTATCTGATGAGGATATTGAAATGTCTGCGCTTTTCGGTGCGCTCGAAGGAGCGCGGGGCGGCGTAACTTGTTTCGGCGACATCGGGCGATACGGCAGAGCCGGTTTTCGGGCACTGAAAGAAAACGGCTTGCGGGGCGTGGTTTTTCAAGAGACCGAATTTTCGCCGATTGATGAAACTGCCGGTGTTGATTTTGAAAAGTTAAAGGAAAAGTTTCTGGAATTAAAGGAAGATGAGACGGAACTTGTAAAAGTCGGGCTTTCGCCGCACGCGCCTTATACCGTCAGCCGGAATCTTTTTGAATTGATTGCCGATTATTCGCTTAGCGAAAATATAAAAATCACCGTCCACGCCGCCGAGTCCGAAGAAGAACAGGATTTAATGCTCAAAGGCGAAGGCTTTTTTGCCGAGATTTATCAAAAATTAAATCTCGAATGGAGCGCGCCGAATTTGTCTTCAATCGAATTTTTACACGAAATCGGCGTTTTACAGGCGAAACCGCTTCTGGCGCATTGCGTTAAAGTTTCCGACCGCGACATTGAATTAATTGCCGAAAGCGGTTCGAGCATCGCTCACTGCCCGAAATCGAACGCCAAATTCGCGCACGGCGTCGCGCCGTCGGCGAAGTTTTTAAGACGGCAAATCCCCACCGGATTTGGCAGCGATTCGGTGGCGAGCAACAACATCTGCGATATTCTGGAAGAAGCGCGATTCGCCGCGCTTCTAGCCCGCACGCGCGAGGATGAAAGCTTTTTTATTCAGGCTCAAACAGCAATTGAAACCGCGACACTCGGCGGCGCGAAAGCGCTCGGTCTGGAAAACGAAATCGGAACGCTCGAAGCCGGAAAGCAGGCGGATTTGATCGTAGTCTCGCTGGCAAATCTCGCGCAGCAGCCGGTTTATGATGTTTACTCGTCATTAATTTTCGCCTCGAATGCGCGTGACGTGCGGTTGACTATGACGGCAGGCGAGGAAATTTTCCGCGACGGGCAAGCAAAAAAGATTGATGAAGAAGCGTTAAGAGCCGAAATCAAAGCGATTGGTCGGAGATTGCGGAAGTGTTAAACTAACCTTAATCCAGAAACGGTTTGAAAAAGGAGTTGAAAAATAAAGAGTTAAACTTTCAGCTGTCAATTATCAACCATTTTGCAGAGTATTTATCGCTTGTTTTACAAAATAAATTAGACATTAAACGAGCGAAACTCTAAATTCTTCACTCTAAACTCTAAACTATTTTGGAAAAAAATTTTCTGTAGTTTAGCTTAGAGTTTAGAGTGAAGAATTTAGAGTTAAGTCTCACCCTAACTTAATTTGTCAATACAAGTAGATAGTTGAAAGCTGATAGTTATTGCTTTTATTCGCGTTTTTCGCGTGATTCGCGGGCAAAATTCTTTTCTTGATTCGCATTAACTTAGGCAAATACAAGTTTTTATCGAGCCGGGCGTTCTGAAATCGTCTTTGGAAGGACGAAAAAGAGGTTTTTATGAGACATCCGAAATTTTTGCTTTTATTAGTTCTTAGTTTTACGCTGGCGCTGGGCTGCTCGGCGCAAAACAAGGAAAAACCCGCATTGGAAAAACCAAACGAAAAGAAAATGAAAACCGAAGTAACGCCGTGCGAGCCTGATTCGCTCTCGCTCGGCGGCGAAATTAAAACGCTTGCCGCAGGCGCGTATTCCGTAGTCGAAGACACATTTTTGTTCACGGCGCGTTCAAAGGAAACCTACGCGCTTTTGAAAAGCTTCGCGGAAAATCTGCCGCCCGAATCCGAAATTGATTTCAGCAAATCGGCGGTTGTCGCAGCCTTTGCGGGCGAAAAAAGAACCGGCGGTTACTCGGTGGAAATCAAAAACTCCTCCGGCAGAATAACCGTTGAAGTAAAAGAACCGCCAAAAGACGCGATAACTACTGATGCTTTAACTTATCCGTTTCAAATCGCGCTCGTTGCCGTCGAAGAAGAAAACCCGCTGGATTTGGCAGTTTCCGAAAATTGGACGAAAGCAATGCAGACTTATAGAGTTTCGACGGGCGAGTTTGAATATTCGGGCGGCATAGCCGGGCGCGGCAAAAAATTTCCGGTCGAAGGCACAATCGGAGTTTTGCAAATGGGCGATTACGTTACGCTCGGTTTCGACCTTTCAAGTGTGGGAACGAAAGGCAAAATGAAATTGTCCGAGATTGCTTCGGGCGTAATGAGAGACGGAAAAATTGAATTGGCGCGGCTCGACGCGGGAAGTTTTTCCGAAAACCCGAAACCGCCGCTGAAAGTTACCGGCACTAGCACAGACGGTAGATTAGTATTGACCTTTGAGCCGCATCCAACGACTGTTGCCGACGGGTTTGAGGCAAGAGGGAAACTCGAAGCCGTTAAGGTGAATTAATTTGAAATTTTCTTAAATCCGGCGTTTTTGCCGCAGAAGCTGGTTTCGTCGAAATTGATGTTAACCGGTCCGGTCTTTTTTTGTGATTATAGGCGCCTATTAGGTTTTAATGAGAACCATAGCGGCTCAGCGCCGCCTTTTGCGACTCACGCAATTCGTTCAGCAGAGATTGAAATTCATTATGGCTGCGAATCGGTTCGAGCAATTTGTCGCGTTCGTAAAGCGGAAAACAAGGCAGACCGATTTCGACTGCCCGGCGGAGCCAGCCGACGGCTTCGTTATTTTGACCGAGTTGCGCGTAAGTCGCGCCGACGCTGTAGGCGACGTGATGATCAATGTAATTTTCCGCCTTTACCGCTTTCAGTAGTTCGAGCGACTCCTTCCGGGCACCGCGGGCGGCGTGAAAACTTGCCAGCGCAGCCCTCGCTCGCGCCGATGCCGATGCCGACTCGTCGCGGCTTAATTCTTCCAGCAGCGCCGCTGCGCGTTTCGTTTCCCCTTGGTAATAATACGCCATCGCGAGGTGCGAATCCGACAAGGGTTTGCTGCTTAGGTGCTGAACTTCTTCGAGCATTAAGACTGCCTCCGAATATTTACCGGCGTAGAGCGCGGCTATGCCTTTGGCTCGGAGGAAGTCCGTGCGGTTTTGGGGGTTTATGGCGGCGCCCTTTTCCGCTTCCTCAACGGACAGATCGAGCAAGCCGAGGTGATAAAAAGCGGCGGAGCGGTAATAGTGCGGCTGTTCCAGGTTCGGGTTGAGCTGCAAAGCCAGGTCGCTCTCCTCGATAACCTTTTCCCAGTTGAAATCTTTTTTGCGGTAAACTGCCGCGAGCGCCTGGTGCGTTTCGGCGAGGTTAGGATCAGCCGCCAGCGCGAGACTAATTTCGCGTTCGGCGCGTTCTCCCCAGACTTTTTGCTCGGCGTTTGTCGCAAAACGCAGATACATTTCCGCGCTGGCAGTCGCCAAACCGTCGCGAGCCAAAACATACCCCGGGTCTAGCGCGAGCGCCTCCTGAAAGGCTTCGAGCGAGGCGAGCGTGCTTACTTTCGTGTATTCGGTCAGTAAAGCGCGCCCGCGCAGATAGGCTTCGTATGCCTCTACGTTTTCGGTGTAGCGGCGGAAGACGCGGGTTTGTTCGGCGGCGTCCATTTGAATTTTCAGGGCTGAGACAACTTTTTCGGCGATTTCGTCCTGGACGGCGAAAATGTCAGTGAAACGCGCGTCGAATTTTTCCGCCCAGAGCGACGATCC
>DATHTS010000034.1:0-2915 GCA_035462935.1 Pyrinomonadaceae bacterium | reverse complement strand
TGTTACGGTCAAAGAATTAACCGCTCAAAAAAATCGTGATGTCGAAGAAATGTCCGAATCTACTCTCTCCCCTCTCGATACGAGCCGGGTTTCGGATTTGAACCTTTTCGGGAAAAATGTCGAAAAACCCAAGAGAATACTCGAAACCCTGGGGAATGCTTTGCTGCGGGGCGATAAGACAATGCCGGCAAATATTTTACTTGCCGGAGCTCCGGCGACGGCTAAGACCGATCTTGCGCTGATGGTCGCGCGCATCGGCAATGTTTCCGCCTTCCAGATGCTCAGTCCCAAAGGGGGTATCGTGGGCGAAACCGAGCGAAAAGCCCGCTTACAGCAAATTGCCCTGAAAGAATGGTCTCCGAATATTGCCTTTGTTGATGAAATCACGGAAGCCTTTCCGCTCGAAAGAAATGATTTTGACGGCGATTCGGGAGCCAGCCGGGCAGTTATGGCTTCTTTGCTGACCGCCTTATCCGATGAAACCCGAAGAGGAAAGTCTTTACTGATTGCCACCACTAATTGTCCCTGGCGGATGGGTGCCGCGATGCGCTCCCGATTTACGATTATTCCCGTTTTGCAATCGCTGAAAGCTGATTTCGCGGGCATCATCGCCGTTACCGCCAAAAGCATCTCTCCCGCCTCGCAGATAAATGAAACCCATGAGCGGGTAAAAGCCGCTGCGGAAATTTTTTATCAAAAGGGGGCAAATCCGAGACATATTCGCGCTTGCCTCAGTAATGTTTTAATGCTCAATAATACGAGCGTTTTATCCCCTGATTTGATTCTTTTCGCCGCGCAGGATTTCTGCGCGGCGACCGATTTGAATTCGGCTATTTATGCGGATTTGTGGGCAATCGAGGCTTGTTCTTCAAAATCATTTTTGCCCTGGACGGAAAACCTTGAGAGCTATCCTTTTCCCGAATATTTACGGGATATAGTTGATGTTCAGACAGGCAATATAAACCAGAAAGTTTTAACCCAGCGGCTTGAAGAATTTCGTCCGAATGCCAATTTGTAATATGGGATCTAATCTAAAAACACTGAAAAAGTCAGGCTTAATTGATGAATTTTATTCAATCCAATTAACCGGAAGCGGAGCGGTTGCCGAACTCGAAAACAAGATCGCTTCTTATTACCGGATGAAACATGCTCTTTGTGTTTCAAACGCGACTACCGGACTTTTAGGTTTGGCATTGACTTTAGGTTTGAAAGACAGCGAATTTATCACCTCTCCTTATACATACGGAGGGACGGTTTCAAGTTGGCTGATGCTGAATAATTCGATTATTTTCGCCGACATTGAACCGCGGACGGCGACCCTTAATCCCGGAGAAATCCCCCAAATAATTACCGCCAAAACAAAGGCGGTGCTGGCAGCGGATATTTTAGGCAATCCCTCCGATACAAAGACAATCAGAAAAATTGCCGATGATTTCGGTCTCTGGTATATCGCCGATGCAGCTCAAAGTTTCGGGGCGCAGCGTGACGGCTGTCCGGCGAGTCATCTGGCAGATGCCTTGGTCATTTCTTTTACCAACGGGAAAACTTTATTTGCCGGCGAGGGCGGAGCGATTGTAACCGATAATTCAGATCTTTATGAAAAATTACTTTGGCATACGCAGCATCCTTTCAGGCAAAAACGCGAATTGGGACTTGATATTTCAAATGAATTTTCGTTCAACGGACGGATTAATCCAATGGCGGCAATCTGGGCAAACGCTAATTTTGAAAAGGCTTTGAAAAGACTTAAGAATTATCAAAAAAAATGTTCGGAAGTCATTGAATGTCTGGATAAAAGCGGTTTAACGGTAACTGCGGATTTCAAAGCGGAAAGGATTTTACCGTCATTTTCCGGCTGACGACTCTACAAAAAAAGCAGTCCGACGGGCAAAAAATAGAACGCTATCTAGCCGGGCACGGTTTCAAGATAAAAACGACGCTCGCGCCGGTTTCGTTGATTTATCAAAACGCGGCGTTTCTCGCTCAATACGAGGGGCGGTTTTCTTTGCCCGAAGCGTGTTTAACGGCGGAGCGTCAAGTCAGGCAAAGAATCGGGTTGGTATTAACAAAAATTTCGGGAGGAAACAAAAAATGATTGGCGGAATTTTATTGCTCGGAATCGCCATCTTCAGGCTGATGGTTCTATTTGGCAAAGGCAAGCCGAAAAATTACTACAAGTTTTTGATCTGGCTGATATTCGCACCGCTCCTTCTGGCAATCGGCTATAATCACGCGCTTTGGTCCTGGCTCGGTTTGCCGCCGTGGATACAGATCTTGAGCATTTTGCTCGTCCCCTTTTTTGTTTCGGCGATTTTGAAACTGATGTTTCCAAAAGCGAGATGGCTTCAGGCGTTGCAGACGGCTATCTTTCAAACATTGATTTATGCGGCAACTTTCCCGTTTCGTTTTCTTTGGCGGGCGGGACAGTTTTTCTTTGAGCGTGAACGCCGTCCGGCGCAAAGACTCAATCCCTATCGCCCGATGGTCGGCGCGAGACCGCCGCTTCAAAACGAGCGTCGGGAAGCGAATCAGAGAAACAATATTTTTGATTAAAATTTATGCCTGATCGGAGCGGAAAAATATTAGCCCGCTGGCAAACTTCGCTGGAAACGGCGGTCTGTTCGCCGCTTGAATTTTACGAATTAGTCGAAAACGCATTGATTGAATCTGAACTGCCAGATCTGCAATTCGCGCGGATTTCGCGCGCCGAAGCCGGCTGGTTTTCGCCTCGCAGAATCTATCTCAGAATCCGCTACGAAAGATTGTTTTTTGATGTTTCCGCGTTTATCGGCGGCAACGCTTTAATTGTCGGCTGGTGGCTTCACGAAGACGCGCCCGGCATTGCGGATTTGCTGGCGGAGATTCCGGGTTTCGGGTTTTTTACGAACAGAACAAGCCGCGCCGCAACTTATTAT
>DATHTS010000033.1:0-4255 GCA_035462935.1 Pyrinomonadaceae bacterium | reverse complement strand
TTCGCTCGCAAATATCGGCAATTCGCTCAACATCATCCACGCTCGAACTCGAAGTCGTGCCAATAGTGGGAACAATGCAAAACGGGAGATGCCCGGCGCTGATGTCGTCCTGAACGGCTTGGCGCAATTTCCTGACATCCATTTCAAAGCGTTCGTTGGTCGGAATTTTAACGAGAGATTTTTGTCCGAGACCGAGCAAAATAACGGATTTATCAATCGAAGAATGAACATGCTCGGAGCAGTAAATCCGCAAAAGCGGCAAATCCGCGCGCCCGCTCATCCCGTTTTCGCGGATTTTTAAATTCAGTTTTTCCCGCGCGACGGCAATGGCGTGAAGCGTAGAGACGGAAGCGGTGTCATAAATAATTCCCTTGAAATCCTCAGGAAGATTCATCATTTGCCTAAGCCAATCCAAAACTACCTCTTCAAGTTCGGTCGAAGCGGGCGAAGTTCGCCAGAGCATCGCCTTCATATCGAACGCGGCAGCGAGCATTTCGCCGAAAACGCCGACCGAACTGGTCGAAGTCGAAAAAAGCCCGTGGAAATTCGGGTGATTCCAATGCGTTACGGCGGGCAAAATCAATTTTTCCACGTCCGAGAAAATCTCCCTGAAATCTTCGCCCTGTTCGGGCGCTGAATTCGGCAGATTGTTTTTCAGCCAATTCGGCTCGACTTGCGAAAGAACGGGAAATTCCTCGATATTCTCAAAATAATCGGCGATCCAATCCACAATTTCGTATCCGAACCGGCGAAAATCTTCCGACGGCATATCGCCTGTGTTTTTTCTTTCCTTCATTTTTTTGTCAGAGGTTAATTCAAAAATAAAAAGGTTTTGAGTCCCTGCTTTAGCAGGCTAATTCTTTGGCAAAAGCCGCCTAAAGGCGGGACTCAAAACGTCTATTTTTGAGTTAGCTTCTAGTTTTATTTTTCAACCAACATTATAATCGTTTTTTGAAGAAAACATATCCGCATTCAAATTTATTTCAGAAATGAACTCGCAAACCTCGGCATTATTGATAAATCTTCTCGGCTTCACGGTCGGCATCGCGCTTTACGCGCTTTTGCTGGCGATGGTCGTGCGGCACAGAAGATTTACGAAAGGAAATTCCGTCAATTTTTTACTGCTGGCAACCGCCGTTTTAGGGCTTTTATGGAATGTCGGCGAGCTTTTTACATTCCTCTGGCGTGATTTTGCGAATGAAAGCGTTTCGCCTTTTTTGACTGCCGTTTCGTATTCCGCGCTCGGATTTCTGCCTTCGGTCGTCGTTCATTCGGCGCAGAATAAAGAATCGAGAACCGTCTGGCTCACGATTACGGCTTATGCTCTGAGCGCGTTTGCCGCTTTTCTTCATTTGGAGTCGGCGATTTTTTCTCAAATCGCGCCGTCGAATTTGGCTTTACAGATTTTGACTTACGGCTCGCTCGGTTTGATCGCCAGCCTTTTGATTTTCAATTTTCGGCAAACCTTAAAAAGAAAAACGATTCTGGCAAACGCGCTGCTCATTTTCGCGGTTTCGGCTTTGCATCTAAGCGGCGGGCAAGAGGAAAATTTCTGGCTCGTCGAACTCGTCGCGCATCAATCCTCGCTGCCGCTCGCGCTGGCGATTTTGTATCAGGATTACCGCTTCGCCTTTGCCGATTTGTTTCTAAAACGCGCTGTTTCCCTGCTTTTGCTGGCGCTAACGGCTTTCGGTTTATACATTTTCGTCGCGCTGCCGCTTCTTTCCCTTCACGCCGCGCACGCGCCGGACGATGTTCAGGCAGTCGGCGTTTTGCTGACGCTCTGGATCGTGACGGCGCTCGTTTATCCGAGCCTTCATCGCTTTGCCGTCTGGCTGGTTGATAAAATTATTCTCAAACGCGCCGATTATGAAACGCTTCGCGCCGAGATAAGTGAGACAATCGAAAATCAGGAAAACGCTGGAGAAATTTTAGATAAAGTCTGCGAAAAATTAGCTCAATCCTTAACCGCAAATAAAGCGGATTGGAAAGAGATTTCGGAAAACGGCGTGAATTTTTCGCCCGTAGAATTTACGCCGGAAAAAGCCGAAGTTTTCGTTCCGACCGCCGAAAAGCCATTTTACCACATCGTTTTAGGGGAATTTCGCGGCGGAAGACACTTGCTTTCGGATGAAATCTCAATGCTCGAAGCGGTCGGTTTGCTGACGGCGCGGAAGATTGACGCTTTGCGCGTGACGCACGAGCGGTGCGAATTGGAAATCCGCGAGCAGGAATTTTCCAAGCTCGCCGCCGAAGCCCAACTTACCGCTCTGCGGGCGCAAATCAATCCGCATTTTCTTTTTAACGCTTTGACGACAATCGGATATTTGATTCAAACCTCGCCGGATAAAGCGTTTGAGACTCTAATGCGTTTGACGCAGCTTCTTCGCAAGTTATTACGCCAAACAGACGAATTTTGCCGCCTTGACGAGGAGAGAAATTTAATCGAGAGCTATCTGGAAATCGAGCGGGCGAGATTTGAGGAAAAATTGCAGACGAAAATCGAAGCGCCGCAGGATTTGCTAAACCTGCGCGTGCCTTCCTTGATTTTGCAGCCTTTGGTCGAAAACGCAATCAAGCACGGCATCTCGAAAAACAAAAATGGCGGCGAAGTTCGTATTTCGGCAAAACTGGAAAATCGAAGCGGCGAGTTTTTTCTTGTTTTAACCGTTTCGGACACGGGCGCGGGAACGAGAGATGTTGTCAATTCAAACGGCGTCGGCTTAAATAATATCCGGCAGAGATTGAAATCTTATTACGGGCGGGCGGCGAGTTTGCGCGTTGAAAACCAGAGCGGAACGGGAACAAAGGCGGAGATAAAAATGCCTGTTTCAGCGCAAAAAGCAAGTTTATGAATAAATTACGGGTTGTAATCGCCGATGACGAACGTCCGGCGCGTGAGTTTTTGAAGGCGATTCTGCGAGGTTTTGACGACGTGGAAATCGTCGGCGAGGCGGAAAACGGCGCGGAAGCCGTCGAAATTATCAAGGAAACCAAACCGGATTTGGCTTTGCTCGATCTGCAAATGCCGGAAGTTTCCGGCTTGGAAGCCGTTAAACTGCTCAGAAAAAATCAGATGCCGCTAGTCGCGTTCGTTACCGCTTACGACCAATACGCGATTCAGGCTTTTGAGGTCAACGCGGTTGATTATTTGCTCAAACCCGTGGAAAAAGCGCGGCTTCATGAAACTTTGCAGCGGGCGCACGAAAGACTCGAACAGACGGATTTTCGCGCTCAGGAAACGGAAAATTTGAAAAAAGCCGTCGAGGTTTATGAAGAAACCACGCGCTCGGAATTTTTAGAACGTATCCCGGTTAAAAAGCGCGAAGAAATCCTGCTCGTTCCGGCGAGGGAAATTGCTTCGATTATCGCCGACGGCGAGCTTCTGCATATTACGACGGCGAAAAATCAAAAATACGTTATAAATTTTCGCCTGAAAGATTTGGAAGCGAGGCTCGCGCCCGATAAATTCATCCGTCTTTCGCGCGGCGCTCTGGCAAATCTGGAAATGATCGAGCGAATCAACTCGATGCCCGGCGGAACTTATCTGATCGCGCTCAAAAACGGGCAGGAGATAAACGCGAGCCGTCTGCAATCGCGGATTTTGCGGGATAGATTATTAAAGCTGTAAGCCGTTTTCTTCCATCCATTCCGAAAAAAACTGTATTCGTTAAATATAGTTTCTTTATTCTCGAAATTTGAATAAAACTATCCGATTCGTTTTATAAAATTTTTCAGCGAATCAAAAAACAATGCGATTAAACATTCGTTCTTTTAATGCTAATGGTTTGGGAGACAGAGTCGGCGCCGCTCTTTCGTGGCTTTGCGCGGTTCATTGCCTGCTGGTTCCGGTTTTTATTTCTTTTTTCCCTCTGCTCGGTTTGAGTTTTCTGGCGAGCGAGGGACTTGAATTTATTTTTATCGGTCTTTCCGTTTTGATAGCGTCAATCACTCTTTTACCGGCTTATTTTTCCCGGCATCGCCGAATCAGAGTGCTGCTCTTATTTATCAGCGGCATCGGCTTTATTTTGTTTTCCGATATTTTCTTTGAAGAAAATCTCGCCGGAAAAGTAATTTTTGTTTTAGCGGGCGCGGCTCTTATTACTTTTTCTCATTTTCTGAATCGTCGCTTTTGTCTCGAATGCCGGAATTGTGTCCATTAGAGCAAATAAAGATTGAATTTACGAGAGCGTTTTAAGTCCCGCGTTTACGCGGCTAATGCGTTAGCGTCAAGCCGACTAAAGTCGGGACTCTT